>JBGPOB010000158.1:0-8348 GCA_041487815.1 Xanthobacteraceae bacterium
AAATTGCCATGTACACGATCACACCTTGAATTCCCTCGGCCGTGCCGGCGGCAAGTCCTATGAGCGCAAAGCCCATATGGCCAATCGACGAATAACCCATCAGCCGCTTGATGTTGCGCTGACCGATCGCCGCGAAGGCTCCCAGCGCCATCGACGCAAACGCCACGAATGTCACGATTTGCTGCCATTGCAGCGAGATCGTCGGGAATGCAGTCATGGCGACGCGCACGAATAGCGCCATCGCCGCGATTTTTGGCGCTGATGCAAAAAACGCGGTGACGGGCGTGGGAGCGCCCTCATAAACGTCCGGTGTCCACATGTGGAACGGAACCGCGGACACCTTGAAACAAAGACCTGCGAACAAGAACACAAGGCCAAACGTCACGCCGATCCCGCCATCAGCCGCGGCTTTGGCAATCCCGGCAAAATTGACCGTTCCGGTAAAGCCATAAACCAGCGAGCCACCATAGAGCAGCATCCCCGACGATAGCGCACCCAACACAAAATATTTGAGACCGGCCTCGGTCGAGCGCACATTGTCGCGATCGTAGGCAGCGATGACATAGAGCGACAGACTCATGAGCTCGAGGCCGAGGTAAAGCGCGATCAGATCGCCAGCAGAGATCATCATCATCATGCCGGTTGTTGCCAACATGATCAAAATGGGAAATTCAAAACTCTGCCTCCCGGCGGTTTGCAAGAACCCGAGCGACAGTAAAATCGATGCAACCGAACCCGCCAACATCAAGAGTTTCATGAAACGCGCAAATTCATCGATGACGAAGCTGCCGCCGAGGGCCGACGGCTCGGGCGGCATCAGAGCTGTCATGTAGCCAACGAAGACGATAATGACGATTGAAGCGGCGATAACGCTGGATGCCGCCTTATCGCCGAGTATGGCGCCCAGCAGCAACAATGCGAGCGCGCCGGCCGCCAGGACCATCTCTGGAAACACCGGATAAAGCGACGAAAATTGTAACACCTCGGTCATGCTGCGCTCACTTCGCCAAGGCGGCGGATTTTGAGCTGACAGCGCGCTGATAATTATCAATCAGTGCGGCGACTGACGCCGACGACATATCCAAGACCGGCTTTGGATACACGCCAAACCAGATTGTCAGGACCACCAGCGGAGCGAAGACGACGATCTCGCGCACACTCAAATCCTTGATTGACGCTAACACTGGCCTTTCGAGTGGTCCGAGAATGACCTTGCGATAAAGCCAGAGCGCGTACGCCGCCGAGAGAATGACGCCGATTGTCGCCAGCGCCGCCACCCAGGTGTTGACCTTAAATGTTCCGATCAACGTTAGAAACTCGCCGACAAATCCCGACGTACCGGGCAATCCTACATTGGCCAGCGTAAATACCATGAAGACCGCCGCGTACAGCGGCATGCGGTTGACCAAGCCGCCATAGGCCGCAATCTCGCGCGTATGCATGCGGTCGTAGATAACGCCGACGCACAGAAACAGCGCGCCGGAGACAATGCCGTGCGAGATCATTTGAAATATTCCGCCGGCAATGCCCTGCGTCGTCGCGGCGAAAATCCCCATGGTCACAAATCCCATATGCGCCACGGACGAATAGGCGATCAGCTTCTTGACGTCATCCTGCATCAGCGCCACCAGCGACGTATAGATTATCGCGACAATCGACAATGCAAATATGAGCGGCGCGAATTCGTGCGACGCCGCAGGGAACATCGGCAGCGAAAATCGCAAGAAACCGTAGCCGCCCATCTTGAGCAGAATGGCGGCGAGAATGACGGAGCCGGCCGTGGGCGCCTCAACGTGCGCATCCGGCAGCCAGGTGTGGAATGGCCACATCGGCAATTTCACGGCAAATGAGGCCAGAAATGCAAACCACGCCCAGGTCTGCAGCGTTGCCGGAAACCGGTGCGTCAGTAGCGTTGCGATGTCGGTCGTGCCGGCGCTCCAGTACATCGCCATAATGGCCAGCAACATCAGCACCGAGCCAAGCAGCGTGTAAAGGAAGAACTTGAAGCTGGCATAGACACGGCGCGGCCCGCCCCACACGCCGATAATCAGGAACATCGGGATGAGGCCGCCCTCGAAGAATAGATAGAACACGACGAGGTCGAGCGCCGAAAACGTCCCGACCATCAGGGTTTCCAGCACCAGAAACGCGCACATATATTCCTTGATGCGCTTCTCGATGGCCCGCCAGCTCGCGATGATGCAGATCGGCATCAGACCGGTGGTCAAGATCACGAATGGCAGCGAAATTCCGTCGACGCCCATGTGGTAGTTGATGGCACCGCCGAGCCATGGGTGGTTTTCGACAAATTGAAATTCGGCCGAGCTGTTGTCGAATCGCGACACCATCATCAACGAAACGCCAAACGTGACGAGAGTCGTCCACAGCGCGACCCATCGCACGTTGCGCTCGCCGGCGGCATCGCGGCCGTTGAGCGCCACGATGAACAGCGCGCCAAGGATGGGCAAGAACGTCGTTATCGACAGGATCGGCCAGCTCGCCATCAGTGAATTCCCGCCGAGAACATGAACCACGTCACAAATGCCGCGACGCCGATGAGCATCGTGAACGCGTAGTGATAGAGATAACCGGTCTGCACTCGGACCACGCCGCGCGTTATGTCGAGCACCCGCGCCGAGACGCCGTCAGGACCAAACCCATCGATCAGCCAGCCATCGCCGCCTTGCCACAGCGCGCGGCCAAGCCATTTGGTTGGCCGGACGAATATCGCGTCGTAAATTTCGTCGAAGTACCATTTGTTGAGCAGGAACCGATAAAGCACGTCGTGCTGACGCGCGAGTTCTACCGGTAGCTCCGGCCTGCGGATGTAGAATAGCCAGGCAACGGCAAAGCCAACCGCCAACATCAGGGTCGGCAACATCGCCACCCAATAGGAGACGTGGTGAATGTCGTCCAAAATGGTGTTGCCCGCGGCAATCCTGAGAGAATCGCGAAAGAATTCTTCTACGGCATGTCCGGCGAAAATCTCCTTGAACGGCATCCCGGCAAATATGCAGCCGGTTGCCAAAGCGCCGAGCGGAACCAGCATGGTCAACGGGCTTTCATGTGCCTGCTCGTAGCGATGCCGATCATGCGGCCGCCCGTGAAACGTCTTGAAGATTAGCCGCCATGAATAGAACGCGGTCAGCAGCGCGCCGAATGCCGTGCACAAAAACGCATAGAACGCCATCGGATTTTTGCCGGAAAATGCTGCCTCGATGATCGCATCTTTCGAGAAATACCCCGCTGTAAAAGGAAATCCGACCAGGGCGAGCGTTCCGATCGTCATCGCCCAGTAGGTGAACGGGATGCGATCCTTCAACCCGCCCATCATGCGAATGTCCTGCTCGTGATGCATGGCGTGGATGACGGATCCCGAACCCAGGAACAGCAGCGCCTTGAAGAATGCGTGAGTAAACAGATGATACATGCCGACTGAATAGGCGCCGAGCCCCATCGCCACAAACATGTAACCCAGTTGCGAGCAGGTCGAATAGGCGACGATGCGTTTGATGTCGTTTTGCACGAGCGCGACGGTAGCGGCGAAAAACGCAGTCGTTGCACCGATGAATATGACAAACGTCTGGGCAGCCGGGGCGAGTTCGAACAATGGCGACAGCCGCGCAACCATGAACACGCCGGCGGTCACCATGGTGGCGGCATGGATCAGCGCCGACACCGGCGTCGGGCCTTCCATGGCGTCGGGCAGCCAGGTGTGCAGCAAGAATTGCGCTGACTTGCCCATAGCACCCATGAACAGCAACAGGCAGATTACGGTCAGTGCGTCGAAATCCCAGCTGAGAAAGTGAATGGTCTTGCCCGTGAGGCCCGGCGCCTGCGCAAACACGGTTTCAAGATCAATCGCGCCGGTCATCATGAAAACGGCAAAGATGCCGAGCGCGAAGCCAAAATCGCCGACGCGGTTGACGATAAAGGCCTTGATCGCCGCAGCATTGGCTTCCGGTTTGTAATACCAGAACCCGATCAAGAGATAGCTTAGCAGTCCTACGCCCTCCCACCCGAAGAAGAGCTGCACGAGATTGTCGGCGGTCACGAGCATGAGCATCACGAACGTGAACAGCGACAGATAGGCGAAGAACCGCGGCCGGTTCGGGTCCTCGGCCATGTAGCCGATCGAATAAAGGTGCACGAACGCCGAGATGGTCGTCACGACGACGAGCATCACCACCGTGAGCGTGTCGATGCGCAATGCCCATTCAACCTTCAAATCGCCCGACGGAATGTAGTCCGCCAGCGCGACATGGGTGTCTTGCTTCAAGAACCCGACCTGGACGAATGCGATCCACGAAAGGATCATCGCGATGAACAGGAAGGTCGTTGTGATGACTTCGGCGGAGCGCGACCCCTGCGCGGCGGGTTCAAGGGGCCCTACGGCATGATCGGTGTCATGCGCAAGAGCGGCGGCGACCTGAACCGCCGCGCTGTCGTGCCCATCATGCCCCGGCTCAGCTCCGGGAAAGCGCGCCCGCGCGCCCACGAGCGAGATCGCGCCGGCCAGCAGGAATCCCAGAAGCGGCAAAAAAACGATGGTCTGATACATCGTCAGCCCTTCATGAGATTGATGTCCTCGACCGCAATCGATCCCCGATTGCGGTAGAAGACCACGAGAATGGCGAGCCCGATGGCAGCCTCCGCGGCCGCGACAGTGAGAACAAACAGCGCGAAGACCTGACCGACAAGATCGCCGAGGAAGCTCGAGAATGCCACGAGATTGATGTTGACCGACAGCAAAATGAGTTCGATCGACATCAAGATGACGATGACGTTCTTGCGATTGATGAAAATGCCGAGAACCCCCAACGTAAACAGAATGGCGGCGACCGTGAGATAGTGGCCAAGCCCGATGGTCATGATCACAACCCCTGCCCCGGCTGAACCTTGCGGATTTCGATCGCCGTAGCCTTGGTCCGCGCCACCTGCTCGGCAGCATTCTGGCGCTTGACGTTTTCCTTATGCCGCAAGGTGAGGACAATCGCTCCAATCATCGCGACCAGGAGCACGAGCCCCGCGGCCTGAAAAAAATAGACGTAGCGGGTGTAGAGCACGAGTCCGAGCGCCTCGGTGTTGGTCGCGTCAGCAAGGATCGGCAGGGTGATCCGGCTGGTTATGCCGGGATTGATGACCGTCGCGCCGAGCCCGACGACGAGTTCGACGAGCACGATCAAGCCTACGAGGCCGCCGATTGGGAGATAGTTGAGAAATCCCTGCCGCAATTCCACGAAGTCGACGTCCAGCATCATCACGACGAACAAGAACAGCACGGCGACCGCGCCGACGTAGACGACAATCAGGATCATCGCCAGGAATTCCGCGCCCAGGAGAAGAAACAGCGCGGACGCGTTAACGAAGGTCAGGATCAGAAATAGCACCGAGTGCACCGGATTGCGCGACGCGATCACCATGAACGCCGACGCCAGGCAGATACCGGCAAACAGATAGAAAAACAACGCGGCGAGGATCATGCGCGGACCGTCCTCTGGTCACCGATATGGCGCGTCGAGCGCAATGTTCTTGGCAATCTCCCGCTCCCAGCGGTCGCCATTCGCGAGCAGACGTTCCTTGTCGTAATAAAGCTCCTCGCGCGTCTCCGTCGCGTATTCGAAATTCGGGCCCTCGACGATGGCATCGACCGGACAAGCCTCCTGGCAAAGTCCGCAGTAGATGCACTTCACCATGTCGATGTCATAGCGCGTGGTGCGGCGCGTACCATCATTGCGCCGCGGCCCGGCCTCGATGGTGATGGCCTGGGCGGGGCAGATTGCTTCGCACAGCTTGCAGGCAATGCAGCGCTCCTCGCCGTTGGGGTAGCGTCGCAACACGTGCTCGCCGCGAAACCGGGGTGAGATCGGACCCTTCTCAAACGGATAATTGAGCGTCGGTTTCGCCTTGAAGAAATAGCGCATCGACAGGAAGATCACCTGCACGAACTCGGCAAGAAAAATTCCGCGCGCGGCCCGATCGAGCTTCATGATCGCCTCACTTCACCGCCAGGTCGGTATATTGCAGGACGCCCGCAACGATCGCGACCATCGCCAGCGAGAGCGGCAGGAAAACCTTCCAGCCGAGCCGCATCAATTGGTCGTAGCGATAGCGCGGCACGAACGTTTTCACCAGCGAGAACATGAAAAACACGAACAGCGCCTTGAGCGAAAACCACACCACGCCCGGCACCCAGGTGAAGGGCACGACGGGAACAGGCGGTAGCCAGCCGCCGAGGAACAAGATTGTGCACATTGCGCACATGGTCATGATCGCAACGTATTCCCCGAGCATGAACATCATGTAGGGCGTGGACCCGTATTCGACCATGAAGCCGGCCACGAGCTCGGATTCCGCTTCGACCAGATCGAACGGCGGCCGATTGGTTTCGGCAAGCGCCGAGATGAAGAAGACGATGAACATCGGAAACAGCGGGAGCCAGTACCAGCCGAAGAGACCCCAGTCGCCGTTCTGCGCCTCAACGATGTCGGTCAGGTTGAGCGAACCCGCGCATAACAAAACCGTAATCATGACGAAGCCGATCGAAACTTCGTAGGACACCATTTGTGCCGCGGACCGCAGCGCCGCCAGAAACGGGTATTTCGAATTGGAAGCCCAACCCGCCATGATGACGCCGTAAACCATCAGCGACGAAATTGCGAAAATGTAGAGAATCCCCACGTTGATGTCGGCGATCATCCACCCGACGTTGACCGGGATGACCGCCCAGGCCGCAAGCGCGAGCACGCAGGTGACCAGCGGCGCAAGCAGGAACACGCCCTTGTTGGCGCCTGCGGGAATGATCGGCTCCTTGAGCACGAATTTGAGCATGTCGGCGAACGATTGCAGCAGACCCCAGGGGCCCACCACATTCGGCCCGCGCCTGATCTGGACTGCCGCCCAAATCTTTCGATCGGCGTAGAGCACATAGGCGACCGCTACCAGCAGAACGACGAGCAGCAGAACGCTTTGCGCCACCATAATGATGAGCGGCCAGATGATGGTGGTCCAAATCTCCAGCATGGCTCACTCCGCCGCCGTCATGGCGGTCGCCTCCTCGGCGATGGCCGAGCATTGCGCCATGACGGCCGAAGCCCGGGCAACAGCGTTGGTCAGGTAAAAATCATCGATCGGAGAGTGGAACGGGGTCTTGTCGGTCGCGCCAGTCAGTGCGGCGAGTTTGCGGACGTCGTCGGCGCTGCCGGGAGCGATTGCATCGATGTGTTGCAGGTGCGGATGCGCCTTGAACAGGGCGGCGCGCAATTGTGCAAGCGAGTCGTAAGGCAGGGTCTGGCCAAGACGTTCGGACAGCGCGCGCAGGATCGCCCAGTCTTCGCGCGCATCGCCGGGAGGGAATGCGGCACGGTTGGCCATTTGCGGGCGGCCCTCGGTATTGACGTAGAGACCGGATTTTTCCGTATAGGCTGCGCCCGGCAGGACCACGTCAGCGCGGTGGGCGTTGCGGTCACCGTGGGTGCCGATGTAGACGACGAATGCGCCAGGTGCGATGTCGATCTCATCGGCGCCGAGCAGAATTGTAACGTCGAGCGTGCCATACGTAGCCATTTCGGCAGATCTCAGTCCGCCCGCGGCGGGTACGAAACCGATATCGAAGCCACCGACCCGCGCAGCCGCCGTGTGCAGCACGCAGAATCCGTTCCAGCCGTCCTTGACCACACCCATGTGCAGTGCAGCCTTGGCCGCGAACGCCGCGAGCGCCGCCCCGTCCGGACGCGCGAACGTACCTTGGCCCATGATAACCATGGGCCGCTCGGCCTTCTTCATGATCTCGGTGAACGGGTGACGTCCCGAGGCGACATCGCCAAGGGTATCCGGACCGGCGCCGAGATAGTCGTAGTCGTAAGTCAGCGATGGACGTTCGCCGATGACGCCAATCGGAAATTTTCCGGCGCGCCAACGCTTGCGGATGCGCGCGTTGAGCACAGCGGCTTCCTTGCGCGGATTTGACCCGACAATCAGCAAGGCGTCGGCCTTCTCAATTCCGGCAATCGTTGCGTTAAAAATGTAGGCGCCGCGTCCCCACGCCGGATCGAGCCGGGTTCCATCCTGCCGGCAATCAAGATTGCCGATCTTGAGGCGGGTCAGCAGGTCCTTGAGGGCGAACATTTCCTCAACGCTGGCGAGGTCGCCCGCGATCGCGCCGATGCGCTGCGGCGAAGTCGCTTTGACGCGTGCGGCGATGGCGCCAAAGGCCTCGCGCCAGGACGCGGGCCGCAGGCGACCGCCTTCGCGCACATAGGGCTGATCGAGCCGCTGCGTGCGCAGCCCGTCAACAACATGCCGCGTCTTGTCGGAAATCCACTCTTCGTTGATGTCCTCGTTCACGC
>JBGPOB010000159.1:0-8339 GCA_041487815.1 Xanthobacteraceae bacterium
GATGCAAATCTTCGTCTTCGATCTCCTGCCCTACCGCGTCCATCTGGACAAACTCGAAACCGGCTCGGCGCTGCCCTACCCGCTCGGCAAGGCACATTTCGATCCCGCCGAAGGCGTCAAGACCTACGCCGAGCATCTGGATGCCTGGGAAGAACTCGACAGGCTCGGTTATGACGGCGTCGGCTTCAACGAACACCACACCTCGCCCTATGGGTTGATGAATTCGCCCAATCTGATGGCTGCCGCGGCGGCGCAGCGCACGAAAAAGCTCAAGCTCTTGATCTACGGCAACCTCATTCCGCTGCATCAGCCGCTCAGGCTGGCCGAGGAATTGGCCATGATCGATTGCCTTTCAAACGGCCGACTGATCGCCGGCGTCGCCCGCGGCATTCCGCGCGAATACCAGGTCCACAACGTGCCGCTGTCGGAATCGCGGGCGCGGTTCGAGGAGGCCTACGAAATCATCACGCGGGCGTGGACCGAGGATGTGTTCTCCTACCAAGGCAAATTCTGGTCCTACAACAACGTTGCAATGTGGCCGCGGCCGGTACAACAGCCGTATCCGCCGATCTGGACGCCGATCACCGCCAGTAAGGAATCGATCGAATGGGCGGCGCGGCACAATATCCCGATCACGCCCGGCGAAAGCCGCGTGCAGGGATTGCAGCAGGATATCATCCGCTACTATGCCAAGTGCCTGGCCAAGGCCGGCCACCGTATTACGCCCAAGCACCTCAGTATCGCCGCCGGCGCCTATATCGCCGATTCAAAGGCGCAGGCGGTCAAGGAGGCGGGACCGTACCTTCTCTATTTCAACCGCACGCTGTTCAGCCACGGCAACGTCACCGAAACCAACATCCAGCGTGGCTTCGGCTATGTCACTGATCAGGCTCTCGACTACGTCAGCCCGGAAAATCTGCGCGAGGCGCAACGCTCGCGCGAGGACTATCGCAACATGACCATGGAGGATGTCGCGCGCCGCGCCGAGACCATGCCATGGGGCACCGCTGACGAAGTGCGTGACCGCATTATCGAAGCGGTCGAACGCACCGGCGCCGACATCGTGCATCTGCGCATGAACACCGGCGCGATGCCGCATGACATGTTCATCAATCAGATCCGGCAGTTCGCCGCCAAGGTGCTGCCGGCATTGCAGGCTCACCGGGTCAAACGCGTACCGGTAGCCGACGAAATCGCCGTCTGATCACGCGCTAGCGTTGCGCGCGGCGCTTCTTGGCCACCGGTGGTCGATAGAACGGGTTTGGCTCGCAAAATCCACCGATGCCGCGGATAGTGGCGAGACATTGCTCAAAAGTGACAAATCCGCAGCTTTTGGTGCTCCGGCTATAGGCCGCGCACCAAGGATAATCGTACAGCGTCTGGGCGGTCGCGGCATCGCCAAGAGATATCGCGGCAAGGACAAAAACGGTCGGCACTACCTTTCTCATGCGGGTCTCCCTCACGTGGGAGTAACTGCCAGGCCGCCGATCCTACCCCTTCACGCGCTTGTGCGTGATAGTTGCTTGCCGGTACCTTGGACGCAGTACCTAAGCCTATCGTAAGTATAATGTATTGCCTGACGGATCGATCCAAAACCGTCAAGCGTGCGTGCGCGGGAGAGTCATCATGACGGCGACGATCGACGAAATCGGGGACGGAATATTCCGTCTGTCGGTCTTTGTTCCGGAAGTCGCGCCGCCGGCAGGTTTCACCTTCAACCATTTCCTCGTCATGGGCGAGGAGCCGCTGCTGTTTCATTGCGGCAAGCGCAAGATGTTCCCGATGCTGGCCGAAGCGGTCGCGAAAATCATGCCGATCCAGAAGCTGCGCTGGGCGACGTTTGGTCATTTCGAGGCCGACGAATGCGGCGGCATGAACGAATGGCTCGCCGCCGCACCCAGCGCCGAGTTGATGCATGGGATGGTTGGATGCCGCCTTTCCGTTGCCGACATGGCCGATCGGCCGCCGCGGACACTCGCCGACGGTGAGGTCGTTGACATCGGCGGCAAACGCATCCGCTATATTGACACACCACACGTTCCGCATGGTTGGGACGCCGGCGTGATCTTCGAGGAGACCACGGGCACGTTGTTTGTCGGCGACCTGTTTACGCATTTCGGACGGCCGGCGCCGCTCACCCGGAGCGAAATTGTGACGCCCGCAATGGCCGGCAACGACGCGACTTACTCGACAAGCCTTGGCCCAACGACGGCGCCGACGATCCGCAAGCTCGCCGAACTTCAGCCGACGACCCTCGCCGTCATGCACGGCT
Organism: Xanthobacteraceae bacterium; assembly: GCA_041487815.1. Taxonomy (GTDB): domain Bacteria; phylum Pseudomonadota; class Alphaproteobacteria; order Rhizobiales; family Xanthobacteraceae; genus CANJBX01. The sequence goes on from JBGPOB010000159.1 coordinate 2,273, forward strand.
CGTCATTTGCCGGCGATGGTGCCGCGCAGTTGCACGGCCTTGCCGCTGCCTATGACGAGCGGCTGCGCGCCGCGATGTCCGCGCAATGACGATGTTGCCGCATCAGAGTGAATCACGCCGCAGCGTGCGGCTTGACACGTTGATGCGGCTGCGTTGGCTTGCCATCCTCGGCCAGACGGCGGCCTTGTTCGTTGTCGAGTTTGTACTCGATTACGAGCAGCCCTTTTGGACGTGCGTATCGATCATCGTATTTTATGCCATCATTACGGCGACAATCTGGTTCTATGTTGCCGACCGGCAGCGGCTTCCGAGCGATCTCGCCGCCTGGATACTTGCGCTCGATATCGCGGAACTCGCCGCGCTCCTGGCGCTGACGGGGGGATTGCAGAATCCTTTCGCATTCCTGCTGCTCGGCCCCGTATTGATCTCAGCGACGGCGCTGCCGTGGCGAACGACGCAGGCGCTGGCGGGCCTTGCGGTCATCTGCGCCACGATCCTGGTGTTCGTGCATTATCCGCTACCGTGGACGGATGAGAACCCGCTGGTATTGCCGCCGACGTACATGATCGGAGTATGGCTCTGCATCCTGATCGCAATCGGCTATATTTCAATTTACGCAGGGCAGTTTTCCGAGGAAGCCCAACAGCTTAGCGAAGCGCTGGCCGCGACCGAACTGGTTCTAGCACGCGAATTCTTTTTGACCCAGCTCGACGGGCTGGCCGGCGCCGCGGCGCATGAACTTGGAACGCCGCTTTCGACCATTGCAGTCGTATCGAAAGAGCTACAGCACGCGCTGGCGGGCACGCCGTACGCGGAAGACGCGAAAGTGGTGCGCGAGCAAGTTCGGCTCTGCCGTGAAATCCTTGGCAAGTTGACCGAACTGCCGGCGCCGGGCGAGCCCTACGTACGCATGACGCTGTCAACATTGCTCGATGAAGTGGCTGCGCCCTACCGCGATTTCGGTACCGCCATCGAAATGAATATTGCGGCGGGCGCCGACGAACCGGTCACGGGCCGCGACCCGGCGATCATTTATGGCCTCAGCAATTTGCTGGAAAACGCCGTCGATTTTGCGCGCGCCCGCGTCGAGGTGTCGGCGTATTGGAATGAGGCTGACGTTGGTGTGACGATTCGCGACGATGGCCCCGGATTTCCGCCGGAAATCTTGGCGCGGATTGGCGAGCCTTACGTGCAGGGACCACGACCGCGCGAACGGCCCGCACCGGTCAAGGACGCGGGGCTCGGGCTCGGCTCCTTCATCGCGAAAACATTGCTCGAGCGGTCGGGTGCAAAAATCACGTTCGCCAATGCGCAACCAAGCGGGGCGAAGGTGACTGTGAAGTGGAATCGTGCCGCCTTCCGGCAGAAAATTCCGTCGACAGATCTATCGCCGGAAATGAGCATCAAGGACAGTCTGAAAACTTACACGATTTGAGGACTAACGATTCGATCAACGGCGGATTTGCGCATGAGCGGTGACCAGGAGCGGACGCCGGTTTTGTCTGCGACATAGTTATCCGTCCACGCTAGCGCGCAATCAGTAAAAGCGGGTGCGGGTCGTGCGCAACCAATCAAGCTTGCGCAGATGGCGTAAAATTATCTGCCTTCGCGCGCAAGCTTGTGAGTTTAGCGCATGATCGAACGGGAGAACCGATTCCACCCCCGATCAAGTCGGGGACAGGCTTTCGCCGGATCATGCGGCAAGACAATAAAGACCGCGAGCCTCGTCGATTCAATCTGAAACGATAGGGGTCTAGGACAAGCACGACGGCGACAGATCGTCCTGCCCGTAGCCATCAGCCATAATGCTCAAGAAAACATCGAAATTCTTGAGCGAGCTTGGGAATAGGCGTAGGTAAGCGGTTGACGACAGTTTAGGTTGGGCGCGAAACCGTGATCATGGATAACGTGTTGCAAAGTCACACCGATTTACTGCCGGAAGATCGTTCCGTCCTCATTGTCGAGGACGATGTATTGTTTCTGCAACGTCTGGCGCGCGCCTTGGAAGCCAGGGGCTTTTCGGTACGCACGGCCGACACTGTGCGCCAGGGGATTAGGGAGGTGGAAAATTCCCCGCCGGCATTTGCAGTGATTGACATGCGGCTGGGGGATGGCAACGGGCTTGATGTCATTTCGGCGCTGAACGATCGCCGTCCGGAAGCGCGCGGCATCGTGCTGACAGGTTACGGTAATATTGCTTCCGCCGTCGCCGCGGTGAAACTCGGCGCGGTTGACTATCTTTCAAAACCCGCCGACGCCGATGACGTGGTGGACGCCTTGCTGGCGAAAGCACAGACCATGCCCCCGCCGCCCGAAAATCCCATGTCGGCCGATAGGGTCCGCTGGGAACATATCCAGCGTGTTTACGAATTGTGCGAGCGCAACGTGTCGGAGACGGCGCGCCGCCTCAATATGCATCGCCGCACCCTGCAGCGCATTCTGGCCAAGCACGCGCCGAAATAACGCACCACATGCGCGCGACGGCTTCTCGCGATCCGATCTCATGTCGCGCGCGCCATCAAGTCGCCACCATCAGAATTCGGGCCGCGCGTTCGCACCGTCCTGCGTTGGCTGAACCGTGACATTCTGGATTTTCTTTTCGTCTGGCAAAGTCACAATCACGTCGCCGCCCGCCAGGCGCACCTTGATCGGCTTGAGCCGAAAGCGCGGGTTGCCGTGATGGCGGCCGGTGCGAATATCATATTCGTAGCCGTGCCACGGACACACGACATTGATCTTGGTCTTTGAGAACTCCATGCCCTTGGCCGTGCGATCCGCGGCGATCACTTCTTCGACCTTGGCGATGATCTTGCCCTGGCACGCCGGCCCGCCGACATGCGGGCAGACATTCTCATAGGCGTAAAACTCGCCGCCGACCTTGAAAATTCCAACTTCGATCCCGCCCGATTCGATCAGCTTGCGCCCAGGATCACCGAACGACGCGGCAGGCCCGACATTTACTTCTCGCATTGATTGCTCCCTTCAAAATTTTTTCCTAGCGCCGCGCGCCGCGCTCATGGCGCCGGCCGCCGAAACCACATCGACAAGTCCCATAAATTCAACCCGACGGCCCGTATCAGTTCGCTCACGGTGACCACGATATCGGTCGGCGTCAGTTTTTCGGCCTCAACCGGCATCGGCGCCTTGCCGTCGACGTCGACCTTGGCGGCATAGAGCCGGATCGCCGCCGTCATTACGCGGGCGAGTTGCTCGTCAGAAATCCGCGTCAGCTCGCCGGTCGCGATCGCCTGCTCCGCCGCGCGCACGAAAGCATCGCCGACATCCGACGCGCTCACATCGACCTCATGGATCTCGACGCCCGTCATGACACGCTCAGGACACGCCCGGTCTGGCGGCCAGTACGTCCGCCGGCTTTGGCCGTAATCGTCTCACCGGCAGATTGAACAGGCGCGCGGCATTGAGCCCGAGGATGTTGCGCTTGGCCTGCTCGGACAGGAACGGAAGCGTGTTGATCGCCGATGGCGGGTCGAAATCCCAGTGCGGCCAGTCGGAAGCAAACAAAAGCTGCGTTTCGGCGTTAACGGCCTGCATCGTGCACTCGAGGAGTTTGAGGTTCGAGCGCTCCAGCGGCTGGGTGGTGTAGAACATGTCGCGCATGTATTCACTCGGCAGCCGCTTGAGCAACGGCGCCTCGCAACTGCGCATCATGTACTCGTGATCGAGCCGTTGCATCAGATAGGGAACCCAGGCAACGCCACTCTCGACCCACAGGACCTTCAATTTCGGGAATCGTTCGGGCAGCCCATTGATGATCCAGTTCGTCATATGGATCAGACTCCAATGCACGAATGAGAGCGCGTGCATGGAAATAAAGCGGTTGAGCTGCGCGAACGACGGGTCGCCCCAATTGAACCCGGAATGCCAGGCCAGCGGCTTGCCGGTTTCCTCGATCAGCGAATAAAGCCGCATGTAGGAATTGTGGTGCACCGGCTTGTTGCGTGTTGAGGCGACGGTAAACCCGATGATGTTCGGATCGTCGGCGTATTTCTTGACCTCCTCGATACAGGCCTCCGGCGTGTTGAACGGCAGATAGAGCAGGCCCCGCAGCCGTTCGTCCTGCGGCAGAATGCATTGCGTCGACCAGCGGTTGAACGCCTTCGACAGCGCGACCTCGACGTCCTCCTGCGGGTGCATGCCGAGCAGCAGCATTGGCGTCGGAAACACCACCTGGTAGTCGAGGCCCATGGCGTCCATCGCCCGGCGCGCGAGTTCGGTGAAATGGTGGACGCCGTTTGGTTCGACTTTTTCCAGCAATGCCGCCTGGTGTGGAATGCGGCCGTGCAGCGACTGGTACAGCATGCCGGGGGCGGCATTGAGCAGCGCCGACGAGCCCGAACCGGGGCGCATGCTCAGCCCCTCGGCCATATCGCGCAATACCTCGTCGTCGATGAGCGCAATGATCTCGCGCCAGAACTGGGTCTCGGTAACGTGCGCATCGATGTCGACGAGAAAATAATCGTCGTAGCTTTCCGACTGACGCGTCGCGTGCGACAGAATATCGCGCGTATCGCTATTGAGCGTTATTTCGTCAAGCTCGCGAAAATTCTGTCCCGGCGTTCGTTCCAGCATGGATGACGTTTCCTCGCGGCGTGGCGCCGGCAAATAGCGGCGTCAATTTGCCGGATCGTGGCGGATTTTTGCTCGGCGGCGATCGGCGATCCGGGTTGCACGCTACACCCGCGGTGTCGGCGGGAGCAAGCTGCGGCTCCGCGTCGGGAGGAGCTGCGTCATGCCGCAGGCATTTGATACGGATGCGTTTCGGGCGCATTTGCGCGCAGCGCATGAAAAAGCCCCGGACTTGGAATCCGGGGCTTTGACTGCTCCACCGCCGATGGAGCTATTGAATCGGCGGGCGGCGTTAGTATGCGCTTCCGGTGTGGATCGGATAATCCTTCAGGTATTCGAGATTGGCCTGCCAGTTCGGGTCATAGCCGTTGCCGGGATTGTATACGAAGGCTGACGGCGCGCCGTTTTGCACCGTGAGATTCCGCTTCGTTTTTGCGAACACCGGCGAAGCTGCTGCAATCGCAGCACCGACAGCCGCGAGGACCACCGTCTTGGTTACCAAGCGTATGAGTACTCTCCAATGTTGTGTTGCAGACCCGCCCTACGCCTGTCAGTTAGGGAGCTTCGAGGGCACTTTGAAGCCGGATTTTTCGCGCTTGCGAACACAATAATGTGAAGTTCGGAAAGATTCTCAAGAAGAAAAAAACTTACAATATCGTCAGTATTTAATGCAAATAATACTCGCCGCGACGGGGCAGAAAATACTCCGAGTCAGCGATTTTGCAGGCAAATTTATTGCGTCGCAATATCGCCGTTTGCGCGCCGGCTTTTATGCGCGCGCGTTAAATTTCGTCGGTATAGGGACCGTGCGGATCCGCGAGCGCCTGCAGCCTGCGGGCTGCAACCCGCGCAAACATCAACATCAAGCTTTTGCGGGTTGCGGCATGCAGCCGATGCTCCGGCGCGTCGCTGATGACCTGCGCCCCGAATGCGTCGGCGACGATCAGGCCGGCGTCGGCGGGAAAGATCGTCGCCGGCACCTCAGTTGTGGTGGCGAAGAACAGGCGATCGCAATGGGCGCGGTAGTCTTGCCACTTATGGTCGGCGCGAAAATCCGCGATCGAGGACTTGATTTCGACAATCCAGATTTCACTGCTGCGGCCAACCGCGACCAAATCGGCGCGACGGCCGGACGGCAGCGCAAGCTCGCTGACGCAGATCATTCCCAGCGCCGTCAGCATCCGCTGCGTGCCGCGCGCGACCGCGAGCGCGGTTTCCGATTGCCGCAAATCGCGTGGCATTGACAGGGGCTCGGAATTGACCGCCATGGCGATCACTGCGCCGCCGCGCGAACCGCAAGCGCGGCGACACGCTCCGGAAAGGCCGCGGCCAGCGCCGCGCGCGTTGGCTTGATCACGCCACGCTCGGTGATCAAGGCCGTCACCAGGCGCGCCGGCGTCACGTCGAACCCATAATTCGCGACCGGCGATCCGATCGGGACGACGCGCACGTTGGTGATCCGGCCGTCGGAAGCAAGGCC
>JBGPOB010000160.1:0-8336 GCA_041487815.1 Xanthobacteraceae bacterium
CTGGGCTCTACCAGCGACGTAACATTCACTTGAAATGCGAGGCTTCTGACTTTGAATCGGGGATCGAGGGTTGGCCGTGCTTGATGAAAACACCGGAGTGGCTCAGGGACCTGTGCCAACGCCGCAATTCGCAAATGGTGAAATTGCGTCGCTTTATGCCGAACGACGCAAGCGTTTGGCCGATGTGATCGCGCTCCGGCAGCCCGACCGCGTGCCGATGTTTTACAATTCTGCTTTTTGGCACGCGACATATTCCGGCATGAGCTTCCGTACGATGATGTACGATTACGATGCGCTGGCCCAGGCGTTCCGCAAGGCGGTGCGCGAGTTGGAACCGGATGCGGTGAGTTCGCCGTTTGGCCTGACTGCAATCGGACCTGTTCTCGAAAAGCTCGGTTTCCGGGCCTACCAATGGCCGGGCCACGGATTACCTGATAACCGGCCGTATCAATACATCGACCGCGAATATATGACCGCTGCGGAGTACGATCTCTACCTCGCGGAACCGAACTGGTTCATCTTGACCCGCTATATGCCGCGTGTTGCCGAAGCTTTCGCGCCGTTTGCTGAGATCCCGACGCTCAATGGAACCAGCAATGTACGGCTGATGATGCAGACGCGGCGGTTCGCCAACCGGGATTTTGCGAAAGCCTTTGCCCGCATCGTCGACGCCGGGGACGAAGGCGGGAGAATGGCAGAGAAGGATGAGGCCTTCTCCGCGGAACTAAGGGCGGCGGGATTTCCGATCGCCGCCGCTGCGAATAGCACTGCACCATATGACTATTTCGCCGATTTCTTCCGCGGTTCGAAAGGCATCATGCTCGATTTGCGTCGCAACCCCGACAAGCTTCTTGCGGCGATGGACAAAGTCGTCCCTTTGTTGATCAGCGATGCGGTGGCGACGGCGAAGGCGAGTGGCGGAACCATCGTATTCATACCGCTGCACTGGGGATTGGACGCGTTCATGTCACTCAGCCAGTTCAAGACCTTTTATTGGCCGCCGTTGCGTCGGGTGATGATGGGATTGATCGAGGCCGGTCTCGTCCCGATGGTGTTCTGGGAGGGCGATTGCACGTCACGGCTTGAGGTCATCGCCGACATTCCTCCAGGTACCTGTATCTACCAGTTCGAGCGTACCGATATCTTCCGCGCCAAGGAGATATTGAAGGATACCGTCTGCCTGCGCGGTAATGTTCCGCCCTCGCTGCTGATCGCTGGAACGATCGACGAGGTGCGTGACTGCTGCCGCAAGCTTATTGACGTTGTCGGCAAGGGGGGTGGATTCATCCTTGAGGGAGCTACCAGCATCCCCAACGAAGCACGCCCGGACAACGTTTTCGCAATGTATGAGATGGCCAAGACATACGGCCGCTACGCCTGAGCGCAAGACGAAACACCTGTCGCTGACGGCAAGGCTCCCCTGGCTGCTGGCTCAGCGCAATAGCTTCGCGGTTGAGGGCGCGCGCAGCGCGGAGATTGCGCATCGTGAGTGACCATTCCGTTGCGGGGCCGGGCGCAGACAGCCTAAGCGGCGCGCTCTCACGCTGGACGCATGATCTCGCGCTCGACCAGGTTCCGCCCGCTGTCATCTCGGATGCGAAGCTGCGCGTGCTCGACACGATTGGCGTCATGGTTGCCGCCAGCGTCACCGATGCCGGACGCATCGTGCGCGAGGCCGCATTGCGTATCGGCCCAGGCAATACCGCGCGCATTCTTGGCTTCGGCGACAGCGCGGCCCCGGCCGGCGCGGCAATCGCCAACGGAACCTTGGCACATATCCATGACTACGACGACACCCACGGCGCGGCGCGCGTGCATATCAGCGCGCCGATTGTCACGGCGGCATTGTCGCTCGGCGAGGCGATCGGTGCGGACGGCCGCGCTATTCTTACGGCCATTGTCGCCGGCAGTGAATTGACCGCGCGCCTGGGCGCCATGGCCCCCGGCGCATTCCATGACCGCGGCTATCACGCCACCGGTGTAATCGGCGCCATTGGTGCCGCCGTCACCGCAGCCAAGCTGCTGGCACTGCCGGTCGCGAAAACCCAGAACGCCATTGGCATTGCAGCGAGCCAGGCGGCCGGCATCGCCGAATGTTTTTCCGACGGGACCTGGACCAAGCGGTTGCATCCGGGCTGGGCGGCGCACTGCGGTATCGCCGCGGCGCAGCTTGCGGATTGCGGCTTCACCGGCCCCGCGAAATCGCTCGACGGCACCCGCGGCTTGTACAACGCTCATCTCGGCAAGGCCGACCATCCCTATGGGCGCGTCACGACGGGCCTCGGCGAGACGTGGCTGTGCGCGCAGTCGTCGTTCAAGCCCTATCCGTGCGGGCATCTGATCCATGGATTTGTCGAAGCGATGTTCACGCTGCGGGAAGAGACTGGATTGAACGCCCGTGACGTCGCCGCGATCACCTGCCCCGTCTCCAAGTGGGTGATGGTGATGATAGGCGAGCCGCGCGCGGACAAGGTTGCACCCACAACGGAGGCGCAGGCCAAGATCAGCCTTTATTATTGCGTGGCTGCGGCATTGGCGTTGAACAAGCTCGATCTGCATGCGTTCGCGCCCGCAATGATCGGCGATGCGCGCATTGCCGCACTGGCGCAGAAAATTTCCTGCACGATCGATCCGGAAGCGCCCGACGATCAGTCAAAAGGCTGGGTGATTGCGCGGACCACGGACGGCCGGAAGGTCGAATGCATCGTCACCAACGGCGTTGGCAGCGACGCCAACCCGATGAGCGCCGATCAGGTGCGGCAAAAGTTTCGCGAAAATATGGCGTTTGCGTCGCTCGCGGAGAGCGCACAACGCGCAATGGATTCGATCGAGCGGTTCGAGACATTCCAAACGATCGATACGCTGACCCGGCTTTGCTGCCGCGCGTCGGGCTGATCTGTCTATTCTCGTTTGATGTTGGCGTCCCTGACCAGCTTGCCCAGGCGGGCGATGTCGGCGCGGATCATCTCGCGGAATTCCTCAGGCGTGTTGGTCTCCACATATAGGCCAAGCTCGGCGAGCCGCTTCACCGTGTCTGGCGTGTGCATGATCGTCTCAATCCGGTCGTGAATGATCTTCACCATCTCAGCGGGCATGTTCGCCGGCCCGACCAGACCGAACCAGATATCAAGAAAAACCGACGGGAGACCAACCTCCGCCGTCGTGGGCACGTCGGGAAAGTCCGGCAACCGCTTCTTCGATGTAACCAGCAACGGCCGCACGCTGTTCGCCTCGAGATACGGCTTGATGGAACCGATGCTCGCGAAGATGTAGTCCATCCGGCCCGCGACGACGTCGGGCATGGCCTGGCCGGCACCCTTATAGGGCACGTGCTACATGGTAATGCCGAGCGCATTCTGGAACATCGCGCCGAGCAGATGCCCGCCGGACCCGAAGCCCTGCGAAGCATAATTCAGCCCATCTGGCTTGGACTTGGCGAGCGCGAACAGCTCGGCCGCAGTTTTTGCCGACGAGCTTGCCGGTACAACGAGCACGCTTGGAAAAGTCCATGTCAGCATGATCGGTGTGAAATCCTTCAGCGGGTCGTAGGGCAAGTCTGGCAGCAGCGTGACATTGATCGCGAAGGCGGACGCATCCGCCTGAAGAATGGTGTAGCCGTCAGGCGCCGCCTGCTTTGCTGCTTGGGCCGCGACCACGCCACCGCCGCCCGGCCGATTTTCCACCACGACAGAGGGCCATCCGCTATCGATCAGTTTTTGCGCAATGATGCGCAGCCCAATATCCGAGCCGCCGCCTGGCGAGAATGCCGAGATCAGTTTGACCGGCCTGTTCGGATAGGTCTGCGAAAACGCAGGCGCGGCAAATGCGATAGATGCCACGACGATCAAGGCCACTCGATTCATCGCAATTCTCTCCCAGAACTTTACGTCGTGAAATGATAGGGGAGCCGTTCGCCATTCGCCGCGATCGTGCCCGCGGTCGGGATCGGAAAGTGGATCGGCAGCATCGGTAGCCCACTATCGGCATAATTCCCGGTGAATTTCCAGCGGGTCCACGCGGCTCGCGCTGTGACATAAGGTGACGGAATTGCAACGATCGTGCACGAGCTGTTATCGAAGGTCGGTGACAGCATGAAGGGCTCGCTATCGACGCGCTCGTGCCGGGAGGAGGCGCAGCGGAAACGAGGCGGATAAACGGGCCAGCATCCCGCGCGCGCCAATAATTTTTGGCAACAAAACCACGACATTCCTGCCTACGCGCGTGCCATTTCATGATTGGTATCAAGCTGTTGAGATGGTCGCCGGCCTGACCTGCGGCGCTCTTGAGCAAAGTCAATGCGGACTCCGAGCTTGGTCGGCAAACTGTCAAAATGCGCTGGTTTTCTATGACCACACGATCAGAAATGCTCTGCCCGGGGTGCGGCGATGCAATGAAGATTTCCCGGATTACGGCGCAATGTGACGGGATGTCAGAGCTTGAAACCTACGAATGCCGGTCCTGCGATCTGGTGCGGCACCGTTTGGTGGACGTCGAACACGATGGTCTGGAGGATCAGGCGTTACGGCAAAATCCGAGCCGCCCGCGCCCGGCAATGCAGCCGCAATCCCACCCCCGGCTTCAGGCCGTATTGGTCGCGTTAAAGTCATTGCAGAATGCGTGTCGACGTGCGCTTGACCCTGGGGTGGGGGAGTTTGGATCTTGTCATGCGGACGACATCGCTCGCATCGCATGCGATCTTGGGACGACCGCGAGCGAACTTAGGATTCTGGTGCGTAAGGGGCCCGATGCAGCACAGGAATTGTATCACCTGCTGGATGCTTTGCATCTTGATCCCGAGCCTCTGCGTTCGGCCGATCCGGTAATCATGCGCGATTTGCAGCGATCGTGCATCGTCTGCCGCGACAAGAAACGCTGTCGACACGATCTTGCCGCCGGAATTGCGGCGGAGCAGTTCCGGGACTATTGTCTGAATGCTAAATTGCTCGAGTCATTGCGGAAAGATGAATTTGCGGCTGTCTAGATCGCCGGCTGTTCTGCCGCTTTCTTTTCTACCCAAGCATCGATGATTATGACTGAAGCATTCGCGACGTTGCACGCTATTCGTTCGTCGCGGCGATCACCTCTGATCGAAAATCGCCATCCAAGACTTTCCCCGCCATGAGGCTCGGGTAGGCGATTCGAAAATCTGCTTGTATGGTCTCGAAAGGGACGTCGAGATATGCCCCGCGACTGATCAGATACTCCATATGGCGGCGCCCGTCTCGATCGAAGGGATGAAACAGCGAGTCCGACCGGCCATCAAAATCAAGCGGCCTCAGCCCCACGCGTTCGCAAAGCTCCAAATCGAATGCCGGGGTAGCCTTGACCCAATGCCCCGACAAATGGAGATCGGTATAGGAGTGCCAGCGAAAGATATCCGTTTTGACACGGTCATAGAGTCGTCGCGACGTGAGATGGTTGCGTACATCCGCGTAACCGACGCGGGCCGGAATGCCGATTGAACGCGCGCATGCGGCCAGCAGTGCGGCCTTGCCGACGCAGAATCCCCGACGCGCCGCCAGCACGCCGCTGGCGCGATAGTTTTCGGGGTCGGAAAAGTCGACATAGGGATCGTACGCGATCCCGTCGCGGACCGCGCGATAAAGCCGGACTACTCGATCTTGCTCGTGGCGCGCATTCCCGGCTACGTGGCGAGCAAAATCGATGATGTCAGGTGAATCGCTATCGATGAAGCGACCCGAAGAGAGCACGTCCGATATCGGCATTGCATTCGCCTTCTGCCATCATTTGCATGCCACAAGCGTCTGTCGCGCGTTGTCAGATGCAGCGGCGACGTTGCGGCACCAAGCGAGCACCGCGTCCAGGCGCGGGGCCAGATCGATGGCAAGCCCGCCGTGAAAGCTCGACCACGCGGCGGTGTATGGCGGCCTCACCGCCGTAAGAACCGGTATTCCTGCAACCATAGCACTGGCTAAGGCCGAGCGAAGCCCGTGACCCTCTGCTTCGGCCTTGCCGAATTTGTTCAGAAGCAGCAAATCGAAATCAGTCATAAGCGTTTCATCGAGCAGCGCTGAAACAGCGGTAAGGCCATGTGAATCAAGGCGGCAACCCTGCGCCTCCGCTCCAAGATTTTGCGAGATTTCGAAGCGAACACGGCTCGCAACGTCGACCAGCGCCATCGCTGGACAGTTTTCATTGGCGGAGTTTTGCTGCATCACGCCGCGTACACGAATGTGCTCGGCCTCCAGCCGCGCGGCCACCTCGGCCATAAAGCCATCAATCAAGAACCCTGGCTCATAGATTACGGCCGCGAGCATGGCACACTCCGACGCTCCCGAGATCCGCCGCCCGACGAACCGCGCAAGAATATAGTCTCCAGCTTCCATATGTCCGGTTCCTGTATCTTGATCTTGGTCAATAGATAGTTCTGGGCCGCTTGCTATTTATACCTAAAGCAAGATTGCAAACTGCGTGAATTCGCGTCGCTTTTCCGGGAGGTCACAATGACGACATTCAAATACTGGATTGTAACCGCCGCGGCGGGTCTGGCCCTCCTGACCGGCAGCCCCTACGCGTTCGCTGACATCAAAATTGGTTCAGTGCTCTCGGTCACAGGCCCGGCTTCGTTTCTCGGCGACCCGGAGAAGAAGACGCTGGAAATGTACGTTGAGGCGATCAACGCGAAGGGTGGGGTTAATGGTCAGAAGCTGCAGCTTATCGTCTACGATGATGCCGGCGACGCCAATAACGCTCGTACTTTCGCCACCCGCCTGGTCGAAGAGGACAAGATTTTCGCCATGGTCGGCGGCACCACGACCGGATCGACGCTCGCGATGATTCCCGTGTTCGAAGACGCGCAAATCCCCTTCATTTCGTTGGCCGGCGCGGTTCAGATCGTCGAACCCGTGCGCAAGTGGGTGTTCAAGACCCCTCACACCGACAGGATGGCCTGCGAAAAGATCTTCGCGGATCTCAAGCGCCGCAATCTAACGACCGTCGCGATGATATCCGGGACCGACGCATTTGGTAAGTCGATGCGTGATCAATGTGTCGCGATAGCCGCGAAATCAGGCATCGCAATCGCTCATGAGGAAACCTATGGGCCGCGCGACAGCGACATGACTCCGCAGCTGACCAACATCAAAGGCAAGGCCGGTGTGCAGGCGGTGATCAACCCCGGATTCGGTCAGGGCCCCGCGATCGTGACGCGCAACTATCGTCAACTGAGCATTACTTTGCCATTCTATCAAAGCCATGGTGTCGCTTCAAAGCAGTTCATCGAATTGGCAGGCCCGGCGGCCGAAGGCGTGAGGTTGCCGGCCGCGGCGCTGCTGGTCGCCGACAAGCTGCCCGCCAACGATCCGCAAAAGGCAATCGTGGTGGAATATTCGCGGATGTACCAACAGAAAACCGGACAAACGGTATCGACATTCGGCGGCCACGCCTACGATGGCCTGATGATTCTTGTGCAAGCGATGCAGCGGGCAAACAGCGCCGATAGAGCCAAGGTGCGGGACGAGATCGAGAAGACCAAGAGTTACATCGGGACCGGTGGGATTGTGAACATGTCGCCAACCGATCATATGGGTCTCGATCTCTCGGCGTTTCGTATGCTTGAAATCAAGAACGGAGAATGGACGGTAGCTCCCGATACCGGTTCATGAGCTTCCCTTCGGGCGGGCTCATGGAGCCGGCCCGAGAATCGGATTTTGGGCGAAGCCGCAAAAGGCGCCGAGGCCAATGGCCGAATCCCTCCAGTTCCTTTTTTCCGGTGTGACGGTCGGTGCGGTCTATGCACTCGTCGCGGTTGGCTTCACGCTCATCTACAATGGTTGCGATGTCGTCAACTTTGCCCAGGGCGAGTTCGTCATGCTGGGCGGAATGTCGACTGTATTCTTGGCGCAGGCCGGCGTTCCGCTGCCACTGGCCGCGCTTCTTGCGATCATCATAACGATTGCCGTCGGGCTTGCCCTGCATCGGTTCGCCATCGATCGCGCGCACGGGGCAAGCCCGGTGGCGTTGATCATGATTACGATCGGAGCTTCGATATTTTTGCGCGGCGCAGCGCAAGTTGTCTTTGACAAACGCTTCCACAGCCTGCCGCCGCTTGTCAGTGATGATCCGATCCACGTTGGCGCCGCGGCTATCATGCCGCAGAGCCTTGTCGTGCTTGCCGGCGGTGCGGCCATCGTGGGGCTGCTTTGGCTATTCATCGATCGTACGTTGCTTGGCAAGGCGGTGATTGCGACGGCAGCCAACCGACTTGCGGCGCACCTGGTTGGGATCAATACAAAGCGCATCGTCGACCTTTCATTCGCGGTGTCGGCCGGGATCGGCGCGGTTGCCGGGATCCTTGTCACGCCGATCACGCTGAC
>JBGPOB010000161.1:0-8241 GCA_041487815.1 Xanthobacteraceae bacterium
CGTTGTAGATGAAGGCAAAGAACAAGTTCTGCCGAATGTTTCGCATGGTCGCCGCAGAAAGTTTGCGCGCGCGCACGATGCCCATCAGGTCGCCCTTGAGCAGCGTCACGCCGGCGCTCTCGATCGCCACGTCGGTACCCGTACCCATGGCGATGCCGACATCGGCGGCGGCGAGCGCGGGCGCGTCGTTGACGCCGTCGCCCGCCATGGCGACGATGCGGCCGTCGCGGCGCAGCTTTTCAACCACCGCGCTTTTCTGATCGGGCAGGACTTCAGATTCCACGTCAGTGATGCCGAGGAAACGTGCGACCGCGTTTGCGGTCGTGCGGTTGTCGCCGGTCAGCATGATCACACGCACGCCGTCGTCGACGAGCGCCTTCAGCGCTGCGCGCGTCGTTGGCTTGACCGGATCGGCAATGGCAAGAATGCCGGCGGGCCGTCCGTCAAGCCCAAGGAAAATCACCGTCGCACCGTCAGCGCGCAGCTTTTCCGCCGCAGCTTCGAGCGGCGCCGTGACGATATTAATTTCACGCAGAAACCGCGCGTTTCCGATCGCCACTCGGTGTCCGTCCACGGTGCCGACCACGCCCTTGCCGGTTGGCGAATTGAAATCCTCGACCGGCGCGAGCGCAATCTTGCGGACGGCCGCGGCTGCGACAATCGCCTGCGCCAGCGGATGTTCGCTCGCGCGCTCGACGCTGGCGGCGAACTTGAGCACTTGCGTCTCGTCAAGACCGTCCGCCGCCACCACCGCGACGACCTTTGGCTTGCCTTCGGTGAGCGTACCGGTCTTGTCGATCACCAGCGTGTCGATCTTTTCCAGCCGTTCGAGCGCCTCGGCATTTTTGATCAGAACGCCGGTCTCGGCGCCGCGTCCGACGCCGACCATGATCGACATCGGGGTGGCGAGACCGAGCGCGCAAGGGCACGCGATGATGAGCACGCTCACCGCTGCAATGAGACCGAAGGCGAAGCGGGGCTCGGGACCGAAGGTCGCCCAGACGGCGAACGCGAGGATTGCGATCAGGATAACCGCGGGAACGAACCACCCGGATACCTGATCGGCGAGGCGCTGGATCGGCGCACGCGAACGCTGCGCCTTGGCGACCATGGCAACGATCTGGGACAGGAGTGTGTCGTCGCCGACCTTGTCGGCGCGCATGACGAAGCCGCCGGTCTGATTGAGCGTACCGGCGATGACCTTGGCGCCGACTTCCTTGGTTACCGGCATCGACTCGCCCGTCACCATGGATTCGTCAAGCGAGGAGCGGCCTTCGATCAGCTCGCCGTCGACCGGCACCTTGTCGCCGGGACGAACGCGCAATTTGTCACCGACCACAATGGTGTCGAGCGGCACCTCGGCATCGCTGCCGTCAGACGCGACCCGGCGCGCGGTTTTTGGCACAAGATTAAGCAGCGCGCGGATTGCGCCCGAGGTCCGCTCGCGCGCGCGCAACTCCAGCACCTGGCCGAGCAGCACGAGCACCGTGATCACCGCCGCCGCCTCGAAATAAGTCGCGACCGCGCCGCCATGCCCGCGGAACGCCGGCGGAAACACGCCGGGGGCCAACACCGCCACCACGCTGTAGACGTAGGCAACGCCGGTCCCCATGGCGATGAGCGTGAACATATTGAGGTTACGCGTGCGCAGCGATTGCCCGCCGCGCACGAAAAAGGGCCAGCCCGCCCACAGCACGGCGGGCGTCGCGAATGCGAACTGAATCCAGTTTGATATAGCCTGATCGACCCAATCGTGCGCGCCGACAATGTGCGCGCCCATTTCCAGAACAAAAATCGGCAGCGTGAGGAAAAGCCCGACCCAGAACCGCCGGGTCATGTCGGCGAGTTCGGGATTCGGTCCCGCGTCCGCTGCGGCAATCTCCGGCTCCAGCGCCATTCCGCAAATCGGGCAATTGCCTGGACCGTTCTGGCGGATCTGGGGGTGCATCGGGCAGGTGTAGATCGTACCCGCAGGCACGAGCGCCGCCGTTGCGTTCGCCCCGGCTTCCGGCTGATCGAGATATTTTTCCGGAGCGGCGGCGAATTTTTCACGGCAACCGGACGAACAGAAATAATACCTGTGACCGTGATGCTCTGCCTGATACTTCGCCGTTTGCGGATCGACGGTCATGCCGCAGACCGGATCGCGCGCCGCGTCGGCCGGCGCCGCGCCCGCCGAGCCGTGCGGAGCAACGGCGCCGCGCCCATGATCGTGCGCGCCGTGGCGATCGGCCAACGTTGATGGCTTTAACGGTTCCGTCATCCCGATCCTCGCACGGCGATCCACCTTGCGATATACCCTATGGGGGTATACATAGAACCTATGAACACGGAGCACAAGACCGCGACGCTCAAGCGCCTCGGCCGTATCGAAGGACAGGTGCGCGGGCTGGCGCGCATGGTCGACGACGATCGCTATTGCATCGACATTGTCACGCAGATTTCCGCCGTGCGCGCGGCGCTGCGCGGTGTCGAAGAGGAAATCATGCGCGACCACGTCGCCCATTGCGTCGAGCATGCCATCGCTTCCGGCAATAAGGCCGAGCAGCGGCAGAAAGTCGCCGAGCTCATGGACGTGTTCGCGCGCTCGGAGCGCTGAACAATCCGTCCATCCGCGTATCGCTCGGAGTTACAAATCGTCGCACGGCGATGTGGCGTGCACACTAAAGCCATTATCCGCATGCTCGCCCATGGGCCCTTGCATCGTGCCGGTCATCGGTTCGATAATTTGACCGATGCGTGCGGGTTCGAAAAAACATTCACCCAAGAAGATTCGGATTCGGCCAGGCGAACCCGACGATCTCGACGCGCTCGTTGCGCTTGAACGCGAGGTCTTCGGCAACGACTGCATGTCGCGGCGAAGTCTTCGGCGCTTTCTCGGCTCGGCTAGTGCGAGCGTGTTGCTGGTTGAACGCGACGGATGCATCGTCGGCTGCGCGGTCTTGCTGTTTCATCCCCATCGCGTCACGGCCAGGCTTTATTCCATCGCGGTCGCGCCGGCAATGATTGGGCATGGCATCGGCACCGCGCTGCTCGACGCTTGCGAGCGCGCGGCACAGCGGCGCAGCCGCATCGAGATGCGGCTCGAAGTGCACGAGAAAAACCGCCGCGCCATTGCACACTATCGCAAGGCTGGCTACCGCCAATTCGGCCGACATATCGGGTATTACCGCGATTTTGGCGATGCGCTGCGGTTTCAAAAGTCGCTGACGACCGGCCAAACTGCTGCCAAGCTGACTTAGGATGCGATCCCGAAAAGCTGCGTGACATTTCGGGCATTACAGCCCGATAAAAGACCGGGCTCCAGAAGCCGGCTGCGCGGCCGGCCGATCGTACGCAAGGGAGGGAGAAATATGTCCACGATGTCGCGCGCCGACCAATTGCGCGAAGCGACGAACCCCTTGTTCGGCCCGCGCAAGCTCAAACTGGGCACGTTCTCAAGCAACCTCAGCGGCGGCTGCGCCATTTCGAAAATCGACGGTGTGTTGAAGGCCGATTGGCCTTCGACGCTTGCGCTTGCGGAAATGGGCGATGCCATGGATTTCGAGGCGCTGGTGCCGGTCGGCCGCTGGAAGGGTTTTGGCGGCGAAACCAATTTCAACGGCCAGGGGTTTGAGTCGTTCACCTGGGCCGCCGGCATCGGCGCATCGACCAAACGCGCCGGGATTTTCGCGACGTCGCATGTGCCGACCATGCATCCGGTCATGGCGGCAAAGCAGAGCGCGACCATCGACCACCTCACCGGCGGACGCTTCACGCTCAACATCGTCACTGGCTGGTACCAGCCGGAAATCGAAATGTTCGGTGAGCCGATGCTGGAGCACGACGAGCGCTACGCGCGCGCGACCGAATGGCTCGACGTCATCAAGCTGTTGTGGACGCGGCAGGAAGAATTCGACTACGAAGGGAAATTCTACAACATCAGGAAAGGCTGGATGATGCCGAAGCCGATCCAGCAGCCTTATCCAGTGGTGATGAACGCCGGCGGCTCGGAGCGAGGCCGACGATTTGCGACCCAGTTTTGCGACGTCGCCTTCGTCGCGGTGCAGTCGCACGATCCCGAACAGATCAGGCAGCAAGTCGGCAAATACCGCACCATGGCGCGCGAGCACGGTCGTGACATCCAGGTATGGACCAACGCGTACATTGTGCAGGGCGAAACCGAAGCCGACGCGAAATCCTACTTCGACTACTACGTCAACCAGTACGGCGACTGGGAGGCGGCGGAAAATCTAGTCTCGATGCTCGGCATCAAATCGGAATCGTTCCCGCCGGGTGTCGCGCGTCAGCTCAAGGCCCATTTCATCGCGGGTTGGGGTGGCTTTCCGCTGGTTGGCACCGGAGAGCAGATTGTGGACGGGCTGAAGCTGCTCGCCGATGTCGGCTTCAATGGTGTCATCCTGTCATGGGCCCGTTACGTCGAAGAGATGCGCGAATTCCAGCGCGGAACCTACCCGATGATCGTGCAGGCGGGCCTGCGCTAGCGGTTTCCTCCGCGCAGCGGGCCATCGTAGAGGCGCGCGAGATCGAAGCGGTCGACATCGGCCAACAGTTCGACGAAGGCGCGCGCGCCATGGGCAAACGCGGCTTCGCCCGCCGCCGCGCTGGCGCGGGTGGCGTCGCCGACGGCGCCCGACACGTTCAGATCCTGCGCCATCCAGCCGAAGCCCGCCGGGCGATGCGACCGCAACCACTTGAATTCGCCCTCCATGCCGACCGTCGCGGAAGTCGCCGCCGGCGCCTTTTGCATGCGCACAAGCGCGCTGTCGCCGGATGCGGCAAGCATGAGCGAGGTCTCGATACCGCCGGCGTGAATGCCGTGCGCGCTCTCCTCCGCGCTGAACAGACCTTCGGGATAGCCGAAATTGTGCCACGCGCACGTGACGACGAGCATGGCGTGGCGCACGCGCAATTCGCGCGCGACGATGTCGATTGCCGCCACGTTGCCGCCGTGGCTTGTGACGATAACGAGCTTTCGTACGCCGGCGCGGGCAACGCTGTCGCCGATTTCGGTCCAGGCGCGGATCACGGTCTTAGCCGACAGCGTGAGCGTTCCCGGAAACGCGACGTGTTCGACCGAGGCGCCGATATCCTGCAGCGGCAGTATCGTTACCGGCAACTCAGCCGGTATCAGCGCGCGTGCCCGTTCGAGATAGGCTCGCCCGATCATGGCATCGACGCCGACCGGCAGGTGCGGACCGTGCTGCTCGGTGGCGGCCACGGGCAAAACCGCAACCCATCGCCCGACGCCGGCGCCGGCAAAATCCTGCCAGGTCATTTCGGCCCAGTCGCGCTTCGGCAGCATGCCAGTTTCCGTGTCGGTTGCAGGCAACATGATGGGAATTTTGCCTCGCATCCCCTATCGTGGCATCCCCCGGTCGCGGTCCTGGCGTTGGGGGTTGGAGGCAGACATCATGGCACCTTTCCGCGCTATTGCAGCAGATACTGTCGCCACTGGCGCATTGATCATGTTGCTCGGCGTCGGCGCAACGGCGCAGACGCTGGATAAGGTTTCCTTCGGCACCAACTGGGTGGCGGAAGCCGAACACGGTGGCTTCTACCAGGCGGTGGTCGACGGCACGTACAAGAAGTACGGCCTCGACGTCACCATAGTTTCAGGCGGGCCGAACGTGAACAACCGCATCCTGTTGCCGGTCGGCAAGATCGACTTTTTCATGAGCGCCAATACACTTCAGTCGTTCGACGCGGTGGCGCAGAAAATCCCGACGATCGCCGTTGCCGCCATGTTCCAGAAGGACCCTCAGGTGCTGATCGCCCACCCCGGCCAGGGTTTCAACGAATTCGCGGACCTGAAGAACGTCACGCTGTTCATATCAAAGGAGGGCCTCGCCAGCTATTTCCAATGGCTCAAGGCCGACTACGGCTTCACCGACAAACAGGTCAAGCCCTACACGTTCAACCCGCAGCCGTTTCTGGTTGACCGCAATTCGGCCATGCAGGGTTATGTGACATCGGAGCCGTTCGCGATCGAGAAGCTGACCGGCGTCAAGCCAATGGTGTTTCTGCTGGCTGACCTCGGCTTCAACACCTATTCGACGTTGATCGAGACCCGCATCGATCTCGTCGAGAGGAAGCCGGACCTGGTACAGCGATTCGTCGATGCCTCGATCATCGGCTGGTACAAGTATGTCTATGGCGACAACGCCGCCGCCAACGCCATAATCAAGAAGCTCAACCCCGAGATGAGCGACGAATTGCTCGCTTACTCGCTCGCCAAAATGAAGGAATACGGCATCGTCGATTCCGGCGACGCACTCACGCTCGGTATCGGCGCCATGACCGACGCACGCATGGCAAGCTTCTTCGACAAGATGGTGCGCGCCGGCGTGGTCAAGCAATCGATCGATTTTCGCCAGTCGTATACGATCCGGTTCGTCGACAAGAAGGTCGGGCTCGAACTGCGGCCAAAGAAATAGGGTATGCTGACAAGGCACGCATCTGCATCCGCGCGATAGAAGCCGCGGCGCGTAACGACGTCGGATTGGACATGCTGACAGCAATTGCAATTTTTCGCGCATGACCGGCGAACCTGTTGTTGTGCTGAAGGGTGTTGGCAAGTCGTTTGCCAACGGCACGACCGCGATTGGTAGTCTCGATCTGCAAGTCAGGACGGGCGAGTTTCTCACCCTGCTCGGTCCATCCGGCTGCGGCAAGTCAACCGCGCTACGCCTGATTGCCGCATTGAGCGAACCCACGCGCGGTACGGTCACCTGGATCGGCAGCGGCGGCAACGGCCCTTCGCGGGGCGACATCGGCTTCGTATTTCAGGAACCGACGCTGATGCCGTGGGCCACCGTCGCCGACAATGTCGCGCTGCCCCTTCGCCTGCGACATACCACTGCCGCGGAAGTTTCGCCACACGTCGATGATTCGCTCGAGCGTGTCGGCCTTGCGGGATTTGCGACATCCTATCCGCGCGAACTCTCAGGCGGCATGAAGATGCGGGTATCGATTGCGCGTGCGCTCGTGACCAAGCCGCGCGTTCTGCTGATGGACGAGCCTTTCGCCGCCCTCGACGAGATCACGCGCTTCAAACTCAATGACGATCTGCTGCAAGTCGCACACTCGCTCGCCGCCACCGTCGTGTTCGTAACCCATTCGGTGTTCGAGTCGGTATTTCTGTCGCACCGTATCGTGGTGATGACCGCGCGGCCCGGCCGCGCTCACAGCGAGCTTGTCATCGACGCCCCCTACCCGCGCACCGAAGCGTTCCGAACGTCGCAGCAATATGCCGCCTACTGCCGCCGCGCATCCGATGCCCTGTCGCGGGCCATGGAAGCGCGGCCATGAGCGAACGCGACACACCGACCCGCCTGCATCGCGAGCGTCTGCTACGTGTTGCGCTTCCGATCCTGACGCTGCTGGTCGCGGGCGTCATCTGGGATCTGATCGTTCGCGTGGGAAATCTGCCGCCGTATGTGCTGCCCGCACCCGGCGTCGTCGCGCAAACGCTGATCGCGGATTGGCCGACCCTGAGCGACTCGCTGCTGGTCACGCTGGTGACGACCTTCGAGGGCCTTCTGCTGGCGCTTGCAGGCGGCGTCGGCCTCGCGATCCTGTTCAACCAGTCGCGGCTGATAGAAAATTCGTTCTATCCATTTGCCGTGATCCTGCAGGTCACACCGGTCGTCGCGATCGCACCACTTTTGCTGATATACCTGCCGCAGCAAGCTGCCGTGCTGGCCTGCGCCTGGATCGTCGCGTTCTTTCCGGTGCTCGCCAACACCACGCTTGGTCTCAATTCGGTCGACCACAACCTCGCCGATTTGTTCCAGCTCTATGGCGCGTCGCGCTGGCAGAAGCTATTCCGGCTGAAAATGCCCGCAGCCCTGCCCTACATGCTGGAGGGGCTGAAGATCGCCGGCGGGCTGGCGCTGATCGGCGCGGTGGTCGCTGAGATCGCGGCGGGCTCGGCCGGCGCGGGCTCCGGCCTTGCCTATCGTATCGCCGAGTCGGGCTATCGCCTCAACATTCCGCGCATGTTCGCGGCGCTGCTGCTGCTGTCACTCGCCGGAATTGTGATCTTTTTCGCGCTGTCGCTGTTCGCAAATCTGATGCTGCGCCGCTGGCACGAAAGCGCGGTGGAGCGCGAGACGTAGCGCTAAACCAGGATACGCGTCGCCATCCCCAAAACCATCATAATGCCGATGGTGGCGATCAGTCCGACGTGGCGCACGAACACAAGCGCGGCGGCAATCGCCGCCAACGCCACAGCGGCGA
>JBGPOB010000162.1:0-8208 GCA_041487815.1 Xanthobacteraceae bacterium
CACGCTACCGCACTTCGGGTGAATTGCGCCCCACCCGGCCCAGACGATCGGCGACTTTCACGCGCAACAATCGTCGCAGCCTATGCCGCTTCGATCATCGCAGCGTCCAGAACAACGCGGACCTTGCGGCCCAGAAGATCGAGCAGAATGGCGACGCGCTCGCCGTCGGTCACGCTCTCGAACAAGCCGAGGGCGGCGTGGAACGCACCTTCCAGAATGCGAACCTTCGCTCCGGGCGCGTAGCGCGGCGCGCGATCGAGCCGGACGTAACCCCGCTCGTCCTCGCGGCCGCGCAGCCCTGCCACCACGTCGTTTGGAACCGACGCAGCGCTTTCGCCGCACTTGACCAGTTGCGCAACGCCGATCGTCGACTGGATCGCCCGCCAACGCTGGGTCGTCACATCGACGGCCACGAACAAATAGCGCGGGAACAACGGCGATCCAATCGTATCGACGCGCCGGGCATGCCGGCGGCGCTTGAGATAGCGCGGCAGGTAAATCTCAAAACCCTGACGCTGCAGATGCGCGGCCGCCTTCACCTCCGCGTGCGGGTGCGTCTGCACCACGAACCATTTTGGTGCAATCAACGCGCTCATGCGATCGCCTTCGCCCTGCGAACGCCGGGCAGCCGCGGCGCCAGAACCCGCTGGGCGTCGAAATGGCGGCACGCAGCCTCGAAGACCTGCAGCGGCGCCTTGACGTCGGTGACGACAATTCCGTCGATATCTCCCGCAATGGCGTTGAAGGAGCCAACGATCGGCCGGCCCATGAACTTGCCGCCGGCCGCAGCCTGGTCGACGACGGCAACGATCTCGATGCCACGCTCGATCGCGCACAGCGCGGCGACCTCCGCAAGATCCGACATGCCGGCGAGCGCGACCCGTCGCCATCCGTTGGCCTGGGCCGCGGCGAAGGCGTCGGCACAGGCTTCGCGCGCCTGGCGAAAGAACGAGAAGGACGAAGCGAGATACTCAACCGTCAGCCGCGATTTTTCAGTGAAGCCGCGCGGGGTCAGGTAATAAACATAGCGCCGCGCCGGCGCGTCCTTCATCTTGACGAGACCTTTCTTGACGCAGCGCTTGAGATAGACGTTGACCAGCCCGAGCGCGACGCCAAGCTCGGCAGCAAGCCGGCGTTGCGTATTGGCCCCGTCGCGCTCGACCGACTCCAGGAGTCCGAGCAGAATTCGATCGCTGTTTGGGTCAGCGGGCGCGCCCATGTTGGCTCCTCTGAGCCGGAAACGCTATGCGTTCATGGCGTGAACGTCAAGCCATTTCGTTCACAATGTGAACGTTGGTAATGGCGTTAAATCAACCAATTAGGCATCAATTTTGCTTTACTTTTAGCTGGCGAGTGGGTCACCCTGCGGGTCGGACTACTGGACTATCCCGATGTGCGGTATCGCCGGCCTGATCGACAAGCGCCTATTCGGCAACGCGGCGGAATTGTCGCGCCAGGCCGAAACGATGGCGCACGCCGTCGCGCACCGCGGGCCGGACGGCAGCGGCGTGTGGGTCGATGCTGACGCCGGCCTAGCGCTCGGTCACCGGCGTCTCTCGATCATCGATCTCACGGCAGCCGGCGCCCAACCGATGGTCTCCGGCGACGGCCGCTGGGTCATCTCCTACAACGGCGAAGTCTACAACGCGGAGGACCTTCGCCGTGATCCCCTACTCGCGGGCATCGCGTGGCGGGGCCGCTCGGACACCGAGGTCATGATCGAGCATGTGGCGCGAAGCGGCGTTGAGCGCGCGATCAGGGACTTCAATGGCATGTTCGCGATCGCCCTATGGGATCGCAAAACGCAAACCTTGCACCTCGTTCGTGACCGGCTCGGGATCAAGCCGCTGTTCTTCGCGTCCGACGCCAACGGCGTTCGTTTCGCTTCGGAACTGAAGAGTTTTCACGTCGTTGGAGCCGCGGGCGGCGGCATCGATCCTTCCTCCGTAGCGAGCTTCCTGCGCTACGGCTATGTCCCGGCGCCTTTTTCGATCTATCGCGGCATTGAAAAGGTGCTGCCCGGCGAGCACGTCTCGATCGGCCCGGATGAGCGCGTTACGCGCGAGCGATATTGGTCGGCGTCGGAAGCGGCAAAAAACGGTATTGCCGACTCCCTCGACGTCTCGGATGAGGAAGCCGTCGCGCAGCTCGCGGATCTCCTCGGCGACGCGGTTTCGCGCCAGATGTTGTCGGATGTTCCGCTCGGCGCTTTTCTCTCCGGCGGAATTGATTCATCGACGGTCACGGCGCTGATGGTGGCGGCCGGGCGCGGCCAGGTCCGCAGCTTCTCGATCGGATTTTCCGATCTTGGCTTTGACGAATCCAAGGACGCAGCCGCCGTCGCAAAACATCTCGGCACCGACCACACCGCGCTGATCGTGACGGCCGCCGACGCGCTCGCAGTGGTGCCGAAGCTCGCCGACATGTACGATGAACCGTTCGCGGATTCCTCGCAAATTCCAACCCATCTGGTTTCGAAGCTGACGCGCAACCACGTTACCGTCGCGCTGTCCGGCGACGGCGGCGACGAATTGTTCGCGGGCTACAATCGGTATTGGCTTGCGGAAGACTTGTGGCAGCGACTGGCCGGCCTGCCGCTTGCGGCGCGGCGCGCGATGGCAGCGGCGCTCGCCGCGGTGCCAATGAAGCTCGTCGACGGCGTTGCTGCGCTGGTCCCGAAAGGCATGCTACCTCCGCAGCCCGCCGATAAACTGCGCAAGTTGGCGGGCGTGCTGACGCTCGATCGGGATGCCATCTATCGGCGACTCATCAGCCAATACGAAGACGTCGCGAGCCTGGCGCCGACGGCTCCCGAACATGCACTGTCCGATCTCGCCAGCGGCCCGGCCGGCGCCCTGCCCTCCTTCCTTGACCAGATGCAGCTGGCCGACACGCTCGCCTATCTGCCGGACGACATTTTGCAGAAGGTCGATCGCGCTTCCATGGCGGTCGCGCTCGAAGCGCGGCCTCCGCTGCTCGATCATCGCGTCGTGGAATTCGCCTGGCGATTGCCGCGGCGTTTCAAAATCCGCAACGGCGAAACGAAATGGTTGCTGCGCCGTCTGGCCGAGCGCCACGTGCCACGGCGATTGCTCGACCGGCCGAAAATGGGCTTTGGCATCCCGCTCGCGGACTGGCTGCGCGGACCGCTCAGGGACTGGGCGGAGGATTTGCTCGATCCTCAACGGCTGGGCGGCGGCCTAATCGATCCACAGAGCACACAAAAATTGTGGCGCGAGCATCTAGTCGGCGGCCGCAACTGGGCCTATGCGCTGTGGACGATTCTAATGTTCGAAGCTTGGCGTCGCCGCTGGGCGGCAGGCTAGCGCGTGTCGGCTTCGCACTAAATCCAGCGCGTTGACGTTTAACCCGTCATCCTGAGGTGAGAGGAAAGCGAGCCTCGAAAGATGCACGGCCGCCCAAATCGGCCGTAGCCGACTTGAACAAGTATAATAATCCGATCTTGGACGTACCCGAGGATAGGTGACCGTCGCCCTTCGAGGCTCGCGCTCCGCGCGAGCACCTCAGGGTGACGGTGATGGGCTGAGCTCTTTTTATTGTGACGATCGCGTCTCTATCGCCACCACTACGAGGAGGTCCTACCCGCAAACTTAATGCTAGGCTAAGTCTCTGATAGTTCTCCCGACCGGCGATCCATGCCCTGCTTTGCAATGCGACCTACTCAAGCGATCGAGCCCACCCTTGCCACCGTCACGCCCGCCCCGCCTCCTCTACCTCGTGTCCGAGGACTGGTATTTTTTGTCGCATCGGCTGCCGATGGCGCGGGCTGCGCAGTCGGCGGGATACGAAGTCCACGTCGCGACGCGCGTCGCCGACGGCGCGGCGGCAATCACCGCGGAGGGGTTTAAGCTGCATCCGATAACATGGCGTCGCGGCAGCACCAACCCGTTGCAGTTCCTGGCGGCGGTGGTCAAGGTGCGCCGGCTCTATCGTGATATCGCACCCGATCTTGTGCATCAAGTCGCGCTCTGGCCGTCGGTCGTCGGCTCGCTCGCCGGGCTTGAGCTGCCGATGGCGCGCTTGAGCGCTCTCGCCGGTCTTGGCTACGCATTCACGTCACAAACCGTTGCGGCGCGGATCGTGCGTGGCCTGCTGCGGGTCGCGCTGCGCATCATCCTGCAGCGGCCGAACTCGACAGTGCTGGTGCAAAACCCGGACGACCGCGCGGCGATGCTCGCCATCGGCATTGCGGCCGAGCACCTGTTTCTCATTCCCGGATCCGGAGTCGACACCGATGCGCTCACGCCGCTTCCCGAGCCCGAGGGCGAAGTGACCGCGGCCTACGTCGGTCGCCTGCTCGACGACAAGGGCGTACGCACGCTCGTTCGAGCGCACGAACGGCTGGCTGAGCAGGGTCGTCCGCTGCGCCTACTTATTGCCGGCGAACCGGACCCGGCCAACCCGGCCTCGATACCGGCGCAGACGATCGAGGACTGGAGAAAGCGCGCGGGTATCGTCATGCTCGGCCGGGTCGCCGAAATCCGCGACGTGTGGGCGGCCGCGCATATCGCGGTATTACCATCGCGCCGCGAGGGTCTGCCGAAGACGCTGTTGGAAGCCGCCGCCTGCGGCCGTGCAATCGTGGCGACCGATGTTCCCGGCTGCCGCGAGATTGCGGTGGCGGGCGAAAATGCGCTGCTGGTTCCGCCCGACGACCCCGTCGCGCTCGCGAATGCACTGGCTCGGATGGCGGCCGACCCAGTCATGCGCCGCCGCTTCGGCGCCGCAGGTCGGCGGCTGGTTGAGGAAAAGTTTTCCGCGAACCGCGTGGGCTGCGAAATTGTGGCGCTCTACAATCGACTGCTCCGCAACTCCCCCCTCGCCGCGAAATAATGATCAGGCGAAGCTTAACTGACCTTCAGTCGCCGGTGCCGGACGTGTGGCGGCCCTGCTGCGCTCATACTGGCAAAAAGAGTCGGTAATCTTCTTGATTTCATCATCGGTCAACTCGAGCTGATAAAGCTCCGAAAGAATCGCCGGCACCTGCACCTCTTGCCGTGTATATCGCTCAGGTTCGGTATGCGGAAGTATAGTTTTCAGTGGCAGTAACTCAGGCGGATCGCCTGACAGGTAACTAACAATAAACTGCTGAACGATCTTCCGAACGGCGATGCCGCGACTATCCGAAGCCTCAGCGAGACGGACAATCGGCCAGAGTTCCTTGGGCAAATGCAGGTAAAGGTTAAAAGTGTTCTGCAATCCATCAAGCTCGTCGGGCGACATCTTGGATAGCCCGAGTTCCTTCGCCATGGAGACAGGAAGCATATTGCCGCTCTCGTCGCGGATCGGAATCTTGTGCTCGATCTGAATAGGAGTGCCTGGATAGGGAAACAAGACGTAAACGTTGCACGATGCCGTTCCAATGCGACGGTTGAGTTCGATAGTCTCGAAAACGTTCTCCCTTGTTTCGCCGGGAAAACCGATAATGTTGAATGTGGATAGACGAATTCCGTACCTTTGAACTATCTTCAGGCGTTCTACTAGGACATCATCTTTATAGTTCCGCTTCACCATTTTGCGAATGCTGGCATTCCCACTCTCAACACCGACGCTCATAGCCACGCAGCCCATATCGCGGGCTAACTTCACTTTATCTTCGGTGATGGTATTGGGCATTACGGAGCAGCCGAACATGATACCCAGACGCTTCAACCCGTCGCTTAGTTCTTCCAAGTGCTCTATTTTCGGCAGCAGAAACGAGTCATCGGCGAACTTGACCCAGTTCACACCGTACTTTTCCTTGAGTTCGGTTAAGTGTCGGATCGTGACTTCGGGTTTCTGATGGCGAAAATAACCCGCATGTCCACCAGTCATTTCAGCAACCGTCGAATCGACGCAGTAGGTGCACTGCATCGGGCAGCCGCGTGACTGGATATAAAAGGAGCCTGTGTAAATCTCTCCGTCGAATGGACGAAAGAGGTGGCGCGGGTCGAAGAGGCCCCAATCGGGGCAAGGCAGTTCTTCATTAATTACGCGTGGAGCCGGGAAGTTCTTTTTCACCGTGCCGTCCGACAGTCGGAAGGCCATCGATTTTACGTTAGTATGATCCTTCCCTGCTTCCAGCAAGTCACATAGTTCGACCATAACGTCATCGGCCTCGCCGTAGCAGCCGATATCAATCTCCTTCTGAGACATGCAGTCGTCGAGCGCGATTGTCGGGTGAATGCCTCCAGCAATCACGGGACAATCATATACGAGCGTCCGCATGATCTTCATGACAAAATCGAATGTTGAAGTCATAGACGAGATGGCAATCAGGTCCGGCTTGAAGGTGTCGATCGCGCTTTGGAATTGTTCCTGATAGGAAACGACCGAATCATCTTTTACAAGATCCTCAATCGCGTATGCTGTCCTCTTCACCGGCTGAATTCCGGCAGTATCTGCTTCCTTCTCTCCGAGGCCCCCATGGAGTTTCTGATGCATCGCCTTGGCGTCGAACGTCCTGGCGTTAAACTCAGGATCAACCTTCATGAAGGTTGTATCGATTAGTGCCGTTTCATGGCCATGCCTTTTGAGGTTAGCCGATAGAATCGATATTCCGCCCGGAATTCCGATGTTGAGGTAGTGCTCCGGATATATGAAGAGTACCCGCATCGTCGAACCCCCGAATCGCTTCTTGCTTTCAGCAGACATTCTGCCGCTGAACACTGAAATCTAATTAAATAATAGGCTTATTCTGAACTATATGGAAGGCGCGATTGGTTCGATCACGGTCAATGGTGGCAGGGATATTTCTCTTGCCGGCTGCCACATTAGCCCCAGGCTACCTCAATACGTCAAGGTTATGCGGCGTTCGGCTCACAGTCATACCGCTCGAATATTGGGCAATCGTTCTGTTGCTGTCGTTCTTCTGGGTCGCGTTCGGATGGAGTGGGCTTGTGCTAACGTGTTGGAATGCCCTCTCGGCGCAAGCGGGCTTCGGGTTTGACACCGCTATGACCTTTTGCACTGGTATCGCTGCGTGTCGAAACTGACGGTCTTTCTGCTGCCCGTTGCCGCCGCCACGATTTGCTCCATGGCAATCGTGCTGGCGCGACCATGGCTGGTGCGCTATGCGCTGGCGCGGCCGAACGCGCGTTCCTCGCATCAGCAGCCGACGCCGCAGGGCGGCGGCATCGCCGTCGTCGGCACCACGCTTCTCCTTGCGGTTATTTTTGCCGCGGCCGATCCATCGTTCGGTCAACCCGCATTGGTGGCGCTGACGCCGATGATCGCCGCCGCAACGCTGCTAGCGCTGGTCGGAGCCGTCGATGACATCCGGACGCTCGGCGCGATGCAGCGCCTGATCTGGCAGTTGCTCGCCGTCGCAGCAATCGTCGTGGCTCTGCCGGTGGAAATACGCATCGTGCCCATGCTGCCGCTCTGGATCGAGCGCGCGCTGACGATTGTCGGGACGCTGTGGTTCGTCAATCTCGTCAACTTCATGGACGGTATCGACTGGATGTCGGTTGCTGAATTTGTCCCGCTGACAGGCGCATTGATTCTGCTCGATCGGCTTGAAGTTCTGCCCGCCGCCGCGGTGCTGCCGACTTACGCGCTGTTTGGCGCGCTGATCGGCTTTGCGCCGTTCAACCGGCCGGTCGCAAGGCTTTTTCTCGGCGACGTTGGCAGCTTGCCGATCGGACTGATCGTCGGCTGGCTGCTGTTTCAGCTCGCCGCCAGCGGACACGTCACGGCTGCATTTTTGCTTCCGCTTTACTACACATTGGACGCAACGTTGACGCTGCTCCACCGGATCGCGCACGGCGAGGACGTGATGCAGGCGCATCGCGCGCACTTCTACCAGCGCGCGACCGATCGTGGCTTTACGGTCCTTCAGATCGTCGCTCGCGTGTTCACACTCAATGTTGTGCTGGCCGCCATCGCGATTGCGACCGTTTGCACGGAGTCAATTCTCATCGAGATGTCCGCGGTCGGGCTCGGTATGGCACTGGTGGGCGGCTTGCTTGCGCATTTCGCGCGGGGTCGTCCGTGATTCGGATCCTGGTCACGGGCGCGTCGGGCTTCGTCGGCCGTGCGTTGGTGCAGTCCCTGGGAGCGACGTACCGCGTTCGGGCTGCGGCCCGGCAACCAAATTCCGTGCCGATCGGCGCAAACATCGAGCCCGTTGCGCGTCCCGATCTGATGCACAAATGTGACTTCGCGCCGCTCGTTGCGCAGGCCGACGCTGTGGTGCATCTCGCGGGG
>JBGPOB010000163.1:0-8159 GCA_041487815.1 Xanthobacteraceae bacterium
GCTCGGCGAGGCGATGTACAAGCAGGCGCAAGAAGGCGCCGGTCCAGGTGGTGAAGCGGGCGGCGATGGCGCCGCCGGCGGCAAAAAGGACGATGTCGTCGACGCGGAATTTACCGAAGTCGACGACGACAAGAAGAACAAGAAGTCGGCCTGACGCAGCCGAGGGGGAGCCGATGGCAATGCCAGCCGCCCTCGCGCAGTCGTTACCCCCGGGCTTGACCCGGGGGTCCGTCATTCCAGAACTCTGTGGGTGGCAGGAGCTGTTCCTGGCTGGGCTGTTCCTATGACCGGGGCTGATGCGAAATGACGAAGCGCTGCTACTACGAAACCCTCGGCGTCGAGCGCACGGCCAATGAGCCGGAGCTCAAGTCCGCATTCCGCAAATTGGCGATGCAGTTTCACCCGGATCGCAATCCGGGCAACAGCGACTGCGAGCACAAGTTCAAGGAAATCAACGAGGCCTACGACGTCCTCAAGGACGGCGATAAGCGCGCGGCCTACGATCGCTTTGGGCATGCAGCGTTCGCACAAGGCAATGGCGCCGCAGCGCACGGCTTCGGCGCCGACTTTGCGACAACCTTCTCCGATATTTTCGACGATTTGTTCGGCATGGGCGGCGGTCGGCGCGGCCGCAGCGGCCGCGAGCGCGGCGCCGACCTGCGCTACAACATGGAAATCACGCTTGAGGACGCCTATCGCGGCAAGGCGGCCCAGATCAATATTCCAACCTCAGTGATTTGCGAATCCTGCTCAGGCACAGGTGCCAAGACGGGAACCAAGCCGAAAAATTGCGCGACCTGCGGCGGCATTGGAAAAGTGCGCGCAACGCAGGGGTTCTTCACCATCGAGCGCACCTGTCCCGCATGCCACGGTCGCGGACAGGTGATTGAAACGCCATGTCCGAGCTGCGGCGGAGGCGGCCGCGTTGCCCGCGACCGCACGTTGTCCGTCAACATTCCTGCCGGTGTCGAGGACGGAACCCGGATTCGCCTTGCCGGCGAAGGCGAGGCCGGGGTCCGAGGCGGGCCCACGGGTGACCTTTATATTTTCCTCGCGCTGGCCGCGCATGCGTTCTTTCAGCGCGATGGCGCCGACCTCTATTGCCGTGTGCCGGTATCAATGACCGCGGCGGCACTGGGCGACGAATTCGCGGTGCCGACGATCGACGGCAGCGAGAGCCGGATCACGGTGCCCGCCGGCACCCAGTCCGGTCGTCGGATCCGGCTTCAGGGCAAGGGCATGCCGGTGCTTCGCTCCAAGCAGTTTGGCGACATGTACGTTCAAGTCACTGTCGAAACGCCGCAAAAACTAACCAAGCGTCAGCGTGAATTGTTGACCGAATTCGACCAGTTATCGTCGCAAGAGACCCACCCGGAAGCGGCCGGTTTTTTTGGCAAAGTCAAGGACTTCTTTAGCGCTCGCAGCGGGCATGCGTGACGGCCCTTGACCGACGGCCCGCGCGGACTTACCGCTTACCCTCAACCTGTCACATCGGCGTCACACAGCCATGCCGTTGCCTGCGTTACAGCACCTCGAGAAGCGGATCGAAAAGCAGATGCGCCTGTTCGAGGTCAAGAAAGGCGTGATCGAGAAGTCGATCGAGCGCCGCCTGCGGATTTTCGAAGATAAGAAGGAAGCCTTCGAGCAGAAGATCGGTCGTCAGATCCGGAAATTCGAACGCAACCGCGATGATGAATTGCGTTTCATCCGTCGTTGGTTCGAAAAGCCGCTGACAACGGGCGCGGTCACGCCTTCGGGCAAGGTCCTGGCCCGAACGATGGCGCGCTATGTCGATCCACAGGCCGAAGGCCCGATTGTCGAACTGGGCCCCGGTACGGGGCCGGTGACCGACGCGCTCATTCAGCGAGGTATCGATCCGGCGAGGCTTGTGCTGGTCGAGTTCGATGCTGCATTTTGTCGACTATTGCGGTCGCGCTATCCCCAGGCGATGGTGGTTCAAGGCGACGCTTACGGGCTTCGACGGCTGCTTGACAGCCTGATGGTTCAACCCGCTGCGGCGATTGTTTCCGGCTTGCCGCTCATGACCAAGCCGCTGCGCACGCGCCTGCGGCTAATCAGCGACGCGATGAACTTGCTGTCGCCCGGCGCGCCATTCATCCAGTTCACTTATGCCGTGGTGTCGCCGATCCCGACGCGGCTCAACGGCGTGCGTGC
Organism: Xanthobacteraceae bacterium; assembly: GCA_041487815.1. GTDB lineage: Bacteria > Pseudomonadota > Alphaproteobacteria > Rhizobiales > Xanthobacteraceae > CANJBX01. The sequence goes on from JBGPOB010000163.1 coordinate 2,176, forward strand.
GGAACGCTCCGAACCGATCTGGCTCAACGTGCCGCCGGCGCGGGTGTGGGTTTATCGGCGGGGCTGATGCTGTCGCGCTTGCTATGATATGGCTGGCGGGCGCTTAACGGAGCCGCCGATGCCAAGCCTGCCTCCCAAAATTCTTGTATTCGCCGGTTCGATTCGCACGAACTCGTTCAACGCCAGGCTTGCAGCGCTTGCTGTAAAAGAGCTCACTCTGCTGGACGCCGAGGTGACGCTTCTATCGCTGGCGGATTACCCGATGCCGATCTATGACGGCGACGCCGAAGCAAATTCCGGTCCGCCCGACAATGCGTTCAAGCTCAAGCGCCATTTCATGGCGCACGCTGGAATTTTTGTCACCAGTCCCGAGTATAATGCGTCGATCACGCCACTTCTAAAAAATACCATTGACTGGATATCGCGGGTCCGCGAAGGCGCCGAGCCGCCTTTGGCGGCCTATAAGAACCGTGTATTCGCGCTTGGTGCCGCATCCAACGGGACTTACGGCGGGATGCGCTCGCTGATGGCATTGCGGCAGGTGCTGGAGCTTGGCTGTGGCGCACTCGTGTTGCCCGAGCAGATCGCCGTGCGCGAAGCCGCAACCGCATTTGACGATCGGGACAATCTGCGCGATGAGCGCTCGGCAAAGCTGTTGAAATCGGTTGCGACACGGCTCGCCGACGCCGCTCGGCAGTTGTGGTAAGGCACGCACCGTGGAAACGATTCGCGATCGGCTGATCGTAGCGCTTGATTTGCCGTCGGTTGCGGCAGCGGAGTCGCTCGTCGCACGCCTTGGCGATGCGGTGACCTTCTACAAGATCGGCTACCAGTTGGCTTTTGCGGGCGGCCTGCCATTCGCGCAGCAACTGGCGCGCAATGGCAAACGGGTATTTCTGGATCTCAAGCTGCATGATATCGGCAGCACCGTTGCGCGCGGTGTTGAAAGCGTCGCAAAGATGCGCGCAACATTTCTCACGGTCCATGCCTATCCACAGACGATGAAAGCAGCCGTCGAGGCGCGCAGCAACGGTCTGCGCATCCTCGCTGTCACGGTGCTGACTTCCTACGACGACGCCGATCTTGCCGATGCAGGATATGCCGGCGGCGTTTCCGCGCTTGTTGCCAGGCGCGCGGAGCAGGCGCGCCAGATCGGTGTTGACGGCCTCGTGTGCTCGGCCGCGGAAGCCGCGGTGCTGCGCCCGCGCGTTGGCTCGCTCGCGCTGGTGACACCTGGCATCCGGCCGGCCGGCACGGCGAGCGGCGATCAAAAGCGCGTCATGACGCCGGCGCGGGCGATTGCGGCCGGCGCGGACTATCTCGTCGTTGGGCGGCCGATTCTTGAGGCGGCAGAGCCGAAAGCGGCGGCTGAAGCCATTGTGGTCGAGATGGCGTCGGCGACCAAGTAGCCGGAAGATACGTTGGTCAAAGGCCGCTGGTTCATTCGCTTCAATTGCAAGGCCACATTATCGACATCCTGATCATTGGCGGCCAGTATGGTCAGCAGTCGCAAATCCGGAGGATCGAGGATGGCGAAGGGGTATTGGATTGCACACGTCGACGTCACCGAGCCCGAGGGCTACAAGGCCTATGCGCAGGCCGACATGGACCCCTTCGGCCTCTACGGTGGGCGCTTCCTGGTGCGTGGCGGCCGGTACGAACTGGAAGAGGGGGCCGCCCGCTCTCGCAGTGTGGTGATCGAATTCCCGACCTATGAGGCCGCACTGGCCTGCTACAAATCGCCCGGCTATCAGGCCGCGGCGGCGCTGCGTAAAGGCAGGGCCGAGTTCGATCTGATTGTGATTGAGGGATACGACGGCGTCCAGCCGAAGCAGCCCAAATAACGCTGTTCGACCGCCCGTGCGTCAAATCGGACGTCCGGCGTCGCCTTTTTTCGCAGCCCGCGCTATATCGGCGGCGCGTGGGAGAAGCAGATGGCCGATATGCGGGTGATCGTCGTAGGTGCAGGCGGGCGCATGGGACGCACGCTCGTGAAGGCGATCTCGGAGACCGACGGATTGACGGTCGCCGGTGCCGTCGAGAGCGCAGGATCGCCGTTGCTCGGCCAGGATTCCGGCGTTCTTGCCGGGCTCGCCGCAAATGGGATCAGGCTTGTCGCGGACGCCAGTGCGCTGGCGGGCCATGCCGACGGCATCATCGATTTTACCGTACCGGCCGCGACGGTGGCCCATGCCGCGATTGCGGCGGCCGGCAGGCTCGTCCACGTCATTGGCACGACCGGGCTTTCCGCCGACGACGAGGTGAAGATCGTCGCCGCCGCGCAATCGGCAACAATCGTGAAATCCGGCAACATGAGTCTCGGTGTCAATCTGCTCGCTGCATTGGTCAAGCGCGTCGCGCGCACGCTCGACGATGCCTTCGACATCGAAATTCTGGAAATGCATCACAACAAGAAGATCGACGCACCGTCCGGAACCGCGCTGATGTTCGGCCGCGCGGCCGCGGAAGGTCGTGGCGTCGAACTTGGGCAACATTCAGTGCGTGGCCGCGACGGAGTGACCGGCACGCGCAAGCCCGGCGACATCGGTTTTGCGGCGTTGCGCGGCGGCAGCGTGGTCGGCGAGCATAGCGTCATTTTTGCCGGTCCCGCCGAGCGCGTCGAACTTGTCCATCGCGCTGAAGACCGCATGATTTTTGCACGCGGCGCAATCAAGGCGGCGCTATGGGCGCGGGGCCGGAAGCCCGGGTTATATTCAATGGCGGACGTGCTGGGGCTCAAGGATATCTAGTTTTCCGGTGTTGCCGGTTATCCGGCTGATCCATCGCGACGCCCAAGGATCGATAGCAGGGCACGCTGGAAAAATCGAAGATAGAAGGTGATGCCAATGACCGACCGACTGCTCGTGCTGGTGCGACACGGCCAGAGCGAATGGAATCAAAAAAATCTGTTCACCGGCTGGCGCGATGTCGACCTCACCGAAAAGGGCGCCACCGAGGCGCGCGATGCCGGTCGCATGCTGAAGGCGCGCGGCATTTTATTCGACATCGCGTTCACTTCGGATCTCAAGCGCGCGCAAACGACGCTTGACCTCATCCTCGAGGAAATGGGGCAGCCTAAAATTCCTGTGTTCAAGAATGTCGCGCTGAACGAACGCAACTACGGCGACCTTTCGGGTCTCAACAAGGATGATGCGCGCAAGAAGTGGGGCGAAAAACAGGTCCACATCTGGCGGCGCTCCTACGATGTCGCCCCGCCTGGCGGTGAAAGCCTGAAGGACACGGTCGCGCGTGCGCTGCCTTACTTCGTACAGGAAATCTTGCCGCGGGTCTTGCGCGGTGAACGCGTGCTGGTGTCGGCGCACGGTAATTCATTGCGCGCGCTCGTCATGGTGCTCGACCGGTTGACCCCCGCCGCCATCGTCAAGCGTGAACTTGCGACCGGTGTGCCGCTCATCTATCGGCTCAACGCGGATTCGACCGTCGCGGAAAAGCAGGAAATCGCGGCGTAGCTAGGCCGCGCCAACCTGTCCTGCCTCCCATCCCAGCATCGCGCGCTTGCGCGTTAGCCCCCAGTGATAGCCGGTGACATCGCCGCTCTTGCCGAGCACGCGGTGACACGGCACTACAAACGAAACCGGGTTCTTGCCGACCGCGGTGCCAACGGCCCGCGACGCTTTCGGATTGCCGAGCTTGCGCGCGATGTCCGAATAGGTCGAGGCGCGGCCCATCGGGATCGACAGCAGTGTTTCCCAAACCCTCACTTCAAAGTCAGTGCCGATCATCACCACGCGCAAAGGCTGATTGGGCTGCCACAGAGAAGAGTCGAATATCCGGCGCGCCAGCGGCGCCGTACCCGCGGCGTCTTCGAGATAGGTCGCGCGCGGCCATCGGCGCTGCATATCGTTGAGCGCGACGCGCTCTTCGCCCGGGTCCGCGAATGCAAGTCCAGCGAGCCCGCGGGCAGTGGCGATCACGAGCGCGGTGCCGAATGGCGAGGGGTGATATCCATAGCGCATCGTCAAGCCTTCGCCGCCGGCTTTCCATTCTCCCGGCGACATCGCTTCGTGCGCGACGAACAGATCATGCAACCGGCCGGGGCCCGATAAGCCGACCTCGTAGGCGGCATCAAGCACGCTGGCCGAAGTGCGCAACACCTCGCGCGCACGATCGAGCGTCAGTGCCTGCACGAACGCTTTGGGCGTCAGGCCGGCCCAACGCCGGAACAAGTGATGGAGTTCGTCGGGTGTAACGCCGGAGGCCTGAGCAATCGTCGCGATTTCCGGCTGACTGCGCCAATGCTTCGAAATATAAGCGATGGCGCGCCGTACGGTGTCGTAGTCTGCGGGATGACAGGCGAGCGGGTGCGGCTCGGTGATGCGGTCGGGCGAGAGCATTTTCGACTCCATGATCTTTGCCCTTAGCTAGCCTCCAGGCACGCCGCAATCCACCCGATTTCCGAACTTATTCCGACGCCGTGCGCGTCGGCCCCCGCTTGGCCTCGCCGATGGCCACGGCTAATGCCGATGCAAAGCTGGCCTTTTCCTCGGGCGCCAGGAAACCTGCAATCGGCAGCTTCTTTCCGCGCGACACCAAAAACAGCCGCTCAACCCCGAATTCGGGATGCACTTCCCGGTCGAGCCGGACCCAAAGCGGATTAACCGTCCAGTCCGAGACCTGCCCGCGATGGCTCACTTTGCGCACCCGGAGTTCGGACGGCGTCACCGATACCTGTTCGAACCCGATCGCGGCGCGGTAGCTGGCGCGAAATGCAAGATAGATCAGCAATACATCGATGCCAAAAAAGCCGAATACCGGCCAAGCCCCCATCACCAGGAACACCATGCCGGCGATGAAGCTGACAACTCCCACGAGCGTCATCATGATGACAAATCCGGTCGCGCTTAGCGAGCGATGCGGCGTCAGCATCGCCGAGAACAATGTGGGTTCGCCGGAATTGTCGTTGCTGGGGATCATGCCGCCGTCCACTATACAATCATTGTGGCAGCAAAAATCACCAAAATGGCGCTGCGCTCCTTCACGCCGAGAAGTGTCGGCAAGCACACCACCGCCGGTTCAGTCCGGCCTGCCGCGTCAAAGCGGGCGACGTCAAGATCCACCAAGCCGAAACCCTGGAGCGGCGCGGAAGTCGAAAAGGCCTTTTCCCGTTTTCAGAAGGCCAATCCGGACCCGCGCGGGGAACTGCGGCACATCAACCCCTACACATTGCTTGTCGCCGTCGTTCTTTCGGCGCAGGCGACCGATGCTGGCGTCAACAAGGCAACGCCGGCGCTGTTCGCGGCTGCGGATACGCCCGAGAAAATGATCGTCTTGGGCGAGGAAAAAGTACGGAATCTTATCAGGACCATTGGGCTCTTTCGCACCAAGGCCAAGAACGTCGTCGCACTCTCGCAAAAGCTTACCTCCGAGCACGGCGGCACGGTGCCATCATCGCGCGAGGCGCTGGAAAAACTGCCCGGCGTCGGCCGCAAGACCGCGAATGTCGTGCTCAACATCGCCTTCGGCCATCCGACGATCGCGGTCGACACCCACATTTTTCGCGTCGGCAATCGTACCGGTTTGGCGCCCGGTAAAAATCCGCTCGAAGTCGAGCTAAACCTTGAAAAAATAGTGCCCGATCGCTTCAAGCTGCACGCGCATCATTGGCTGATCCTGCATGGCCGTTACGTTTGCGTTGCGCGCAAGCCACATTGCGACAGGTGTCTCATCAACGACCTTTGCCGGTGGCCTGAGAAGACTGTCTAGGGCGCGCGCACAGGCTCGATCAGCTCTCGCCGTCGCCCGCCCGCCAAGCGCTTGTAGACGTGGACCATGAATGCGGTCCCAAACAGCGGCGTCGCCAAGTTGACAATCGGAATCGATACGAACGCGGCGATGAACAGGCCGGCGACAAAGACTTCGGCGCGCCGCGCCCGCCGGATCGCTTTGGCCTCCGCAACCGGATGAAACCGCATCGCCACTAGCTCGAAATACTCGCGGCCGAGTAGATAAGCCGTCGCTAGGAA
>JBGPOB010000164.1:0-8102 GCA_041487815.1 Xanthobacteraceae bacterium
ATCGACTAAAGTCGATTTGCACCGGCGCGCGCTGCGCGCTCGCACCTCAGGGTGACGGATCGAGAGTCGACGCTGTCGCCATTAAACCGCCTAAGCCGCAGCCTTCGCGGCCCCGGCACGGCGGGCGGCCTTGATCATTTCCGCGCCTTTCTCGGCGATCATCATGGTCGGCGCGTTGGTGTTGCCCGAGATGACATTCGGCATGATCGAGGCGTCGATGACGCGCAGCCCGCTCATGCCGCGCACGCGCAACTGCTCATCGACGACCGCCAACGGGTCGGGGCCCATCTTGCAGGTGCCGGACTGGTGGAACACGGTGATCACGGTCTGGCGCGCATAGGCTAGAATCTCCACGTCGGACTGCACCTTCGGCCCCGGCATCATTTCCTCCGGCTCGAATTGCGCCAGTTCCGGCCGCGAAACGATCTTGCGCGTCAGGCGGATGGCGTCGACCGCGACGCGCTGCGACTGCGGAGATTGCAGGAAGTTGTGCAGGATCGCCGGGTGCGTGTGCGGGTCGGCGCTCTTGATGTGGCAATAGCCGATGCTCTGCGGACGCACCACAGCGATACCGCAGGAGAAGCCCGCGTGCTTGTGCAGCGGCCCGCCGAAGCGATCGGAGGTCGCCGCCGTGACGTGGTATTGCAGGTTGGGTGTATCCTGCGAGGGATCGCTGCGCGTGAACGCACAGAGTTGCGGCGGCTGCGTGCCCATCGGCCCGCGCTTGGTGAGGAGATAATACGCGCCCATGCTGTAGCGCCGCAGCGGGTTGCCCACCCACTGGTTCATGGTGACGGTGTTCTTGACCTTGAAGGTCTGGCGCACCTGCCAGTGGTCCTGCATGTTTTCACCGACGCCTTGCGACTCGTGCTTCAGCGCGATGCCATGTTTGCGCAACAGCTCGGGCACGCCGACCCCTGACAATTCCAAAAGCTGCGGCGAGCCGATGGCGCCTGCGGATAAAATGACCTCCGCCGTGGCCGCGGCGTAACTCAGGGTATCGCCCCGCCAGAACTCGACGCCGACGGCGCGCTTGCCTTCGATACGGATTTGCTTGGCATGTGCCCGCGTGATCACGCGCAGGTTCGGCCGGTTCATCACCGGATGCAGGAACGCCTCCGACGCTGACGAGCGGCGGCCGTTTCGAATGGTGCCCTGGAAATACGCGACGCCGTCGGTGTCGCCGGCATTGTGATCCTCAGTTTCCGGAATGCCGTAGGCGATCGCCGCACGCTTCCAGGCTTCGACGATCGGCCAGCGCACCCGATTGTCTTGCACGCCGAGTTCGCCGTCAGTGCCATGGGCCGCGTTGGCGCCGCGCGGATAATTTTCGATCTTCTTGAAATAGGGCAGCACGTCATCCCACGCCCAGCCGACATTGCCGAGCTGGCGCCAGATGTCGTAGTCGCGGGCGTGTCCGCGGATGTAGCACATGGCGTTGATCGAGGACGAGCCGCCGAGCGTCTTGCCGCGCGGCACCGGCGTAACGCGATTATCCGCGAACGGCTCGGGCTCGCTCTGGTAGCACCAATCGACTTCCTTGTTGCCAAGGAGGTACGGCATGCCGACCGGCACATGAATCCACCAGTTTTTGTCTTCCGTGCCGGCCTCGAGCAGCAACACCTTGACGGAAGGGTCCTGGGTCAGACGGTTCGCCAATACGCAGCCGGCGGAGCCGGCGCCGACGATGACATAGTCGTAACTGCCGACCGATTGCGGTTCACTGCTCATGGCTTACTCCCTGCAACGCTGTTGTTTCCCGCTCAGTATGTTAGGCGGCCGCCCGCTCGGCAAGACGGCGGTCGGCCTTGATCATGTCGGAGGCCTTTTCGGCGATCATAATGGTCGGCGCATTGGTGTTGCCGGAAATCAGATTAGGCATTACCGACGCGTCCGCCACCCGTAAGCCTGCAACGCCACGCACCCGCAGCCGCTCGTCCACCACCGCCAGATTGTCCGGCCCCATCTTACAGGTGCCGACCGGATGATAGACGGTGCCCGCGACCTCGCGCGCCGCTTCCAGCAATTCATCGTCGCTCTGCGCATGCAGGCCCGGCATAAACTCCTGCGTGCCGAAACGCGCCAGCGCCGGCGCGGCAACGATGCGGCGGGTCAGGCGGATCGAATCCACCGCAACCCGCTGGTCCTGCGCCGTTGCCAGATAATTGTAGCGGATCGACGGATTGGTCCGCGCATCCGCGCTCTTGATCCGGACATAACCGCGGCTGGTCGGTCGCAGGTTGCACGCCGACGCCGTGAAGCCGGGGAACGGGCTGGGCGGCTCGCCCAGCTTCGGATAGGTCGCCGGTATGACGTGGTACTGGATATTCGGCGTCTCGTGCGATTTGTCGCTGCGGGTAAACACTGTCAGCGTCGCCGGCCCGATCGCCAGCGGCCCGGTTCTAAACAGCGCATATTCCAGGCCCAAACCGATACGGCCCAATATGCTGTTGACCTGCTCGTTGAGTGTCTTGGTGCCCTGCACCTTGAACATCTGCCGCGGCTGGCAATGATCCTGCAAGTTCTCTCCGACGCCGGGCAGGTCGATGCACACCTCGACGCCATGTTCACGCAACAAGGCCGCGGGGCCGATGCCTGACGCCTGCAAAATCTGCGGCGAGCCGATGGCGCCGGCGCAGACGATCACTTCGCCGCGCGCTTGCGCGGACCGCAAGACGCCGTCCTGCCAAAATTCCACACCGGTGGCGCGCCGCCCGTTTAATTGCACCCGCGCGGTCTGCGCATTCGTGAGCACCCGAAGATTAGGCCGCTTCTGCGCCGGCTTGAGGAACGCGGTGGCCGTCGACCAGCGCACGCCGCGCTTTTGGGTGACCTGAAAATACGCCGAGCCTTCATAGCCGCCGGCATTATAGTCGTTGGTCTTTGGAATCCCGACTTGTTCGCAGGCGTCGCGGAACGCATCGAGAATTTCCCAATCGACGCGCGCTTCCTCCACACGCAACTCGCCGCCGGCGCCATGCCATTCATCGGCGCCATGAATGTAGTCTTCGGATTTCTTGAAATAGGGCAGCACGTCGTCCCACGACCAGCCGGCGTTGCCCTGCTGACGCCAGACGTCGTAGTCACGCGGCTGGCCGCGCACATAGACCATGCCGTTGATCGACGACGACCCGCCCAGCGTCTTGCCGCGCGGCACCGGAATGCGACGGTTGTTACACGCGGGTTCGGGCTCGGTTTCGTAGCACCAGTCCCTGCGCGGGTTGCCGATCACGTATGTCAGCCCGAGCGGGATTTTGATCCAGATGCTGTTGTCGCGGCCGCCGGCCTCCAGCAGCAAAACGCCGGTCGATGGGTCGGACGAAAGCCGGTTGGCCAGCACGCAACCGGCCGAACCGGCGCCGACAATGATGTAATCGAAACTCCCGATCGATGCGGCCTGCCTCTCCGTCATTTTTCACGCCCCTGCTACGCCCGGCCGCAAGCTAGGCGAATTCACCCAACTATGCAGCCGCGCGCGTTGCAACCCTGCGGTCTGCTTTGATCATGTCGGCGGCCTTTTCCGCGATCATGATCGTCGGCGCATTGGTGTTGCCCGAGGTCACGGTTGGCATGATCGAACAATCGACGACCAGCAGCCCGCCGACGCCATGCACGCGCAAACGGTCATCCACAACCGCGAGATCGTCGCGGCCCATCTTGCAGGTGCCGGCGGGGTGATAGACCGTCGTCGCTGTATTGCGCACATACTGTAATATCTCCTCGTCGCTCTGCACCGCCATGCCCGGCAGATATTCTTCCGGCGTGAACCGCTTGAGCGCCTGCGCGCCCGCGATGCGGCGCATGATGCGCACGATGTCGACGGCGACGTGCTGGTCGTCGGTGGTCGCAAGATAATTGTGAAACAGTTTTGGATAAACCCGCGCATCCGCGCTCTTGATGCGCAAATGGCCGCGGCTGGTCGGCCGCAGGTTGTTGGTCCACACCGTGAATGCGGGAAACGGATGCGGCGGATCGCCGGGCTTGTCGAACGAAAAGGCCGCGGCCTGAAGCTGGATATTGGCGGTCTCGCGCGAGGGGTCGCTCTTGGCAAAAATGCACAGTTGCGGCGGGATCACCGACATCGGACCGGTGCGGAACAGGATGTACTCCAAGCCGATGGCGAACTGCCCGAATTTGCTGCGCAGGCGCTCGTTCAATGTCTTCGTGTTGCGAACCTTGAACACCGTTCGCTCCATCAGATGGTCGTGCAGGTTCTCGCCGACGCCGGGCAATTCGTGCCGCACGGCGACGCCACATTCGCGCAGCACCGCGCCGGGGCCGATGCCGGAGAGTTGCAATAGTTGCGGCGAAGCGATCGAACCGGCCGCCAGAATGACTTCTTGGCGCGCCTCGGCGCAGCACAGCTCGTCGCCTTGCCAGAACTCCACCCCGGCGACGCGCTTGCCTTGCATCCGCAACACTTTCGCCTGGGCCCGGGTGAGCACACGCAAATTCGCGCGATTCATCACCGGCCGCAGGAACGCCTTGGCGGTCGACGCCCGTACGCCGCGGCGCTGGGTGACCTGATTGTAGGCGACGCCTTCGTTGTGACCGCGGTTGAAGTCTTTTACTTTTGGAATGCCGTGCTGCACCACGGCATCCATGTAGGCATCGAGGATTTCCCACCGCATGCGCGGCTCTTCGATGCGCAGCTCGCCGCCGGTGGCGTGGAACTCGTCGGCGCCGTGGCAATAATCTTCAAACCGCTTGAAATACGGCAGCACGTCGTCCCAGGCCCAGCCGGCGTTGCCCTGCTGACGCCACAGGTCGTAGTCGCGCGCCTGACCGCGGATATAGACCATGCCATTGATCGACGAACAGCCGCCGAGCACGCGCCCGCGCGGCACGCCGATGACGCGGTTGTTCAGCCCCGGTTCCGGTTCGGACTTGTAGGCCCAGTCCGCGCGCGGATTGTTGTGCAGATAGCGCACGCCGATCGGCACGTGGATCCAGATGTAGTCGTCGTTGCCGCCGGCTTCGAGCAGCAGCACGGTGACGGCTGGATCGGCCGACAAGCGGTTTGCCAGCACGCAGCCGGCGGAACCGGCGCCGACGATGACATAGTCAAACCCGCCGAATGAACGCGCAGGGGTCTCGCTCATGGAATTGTCCTGTCCTTTCAAAGTTCGCGCGGCTACGCCGCCATGCGGCCCGCGACCCTGCGGTCCGCCTTGATCATGTCCGAAGCCTTTTCCGCGATCATGATCGTCGGAGCGTTGGTGTTGCCCGATGTGATCGCCGGCATGATCGATGCATCGGCGACGCGAAGCCCCGCGATGCCGCGCACGCGTAGCCGCTCGTCGACCACGGCCATCGCGTCCGGACCCATCTTGCAGGTGCCGACCGAATGGAACACATGCGCCGACACGTTGCGGGCGAATTCGAGAAGCTCTTCGTCGGATTGCAACGCGGGATCCGGCAGATCGCTGTCGGGCTGGAACCGCGCGAGCGCCGGCGCGGCGAACACGCGGTGCATCAGCTTGATCGAATCGACCGCCACGCGCTGGTCGTCGGTCGTCTCAAGAAAATTATGCAGCACCGCCGGATAGGCGAGCGGATCGGCGGACTTAATTTGCACGTGGCCGCGGCTTGTCGGCCGCAGGTTGCAGATGCCGCCGCTGAACGCCGAATAGCGATGTGGCGCGGCGCCCAGGTGATCGTAGCTGACGGCGCCGATGCGAAACTGCACGTTCGGCGTCTCGCGTGACGGATCGCTCCTGGAAAAGCCCGTCAGCGGCGGCGCACCGGTTGTCATTGGCCCGGTCTTGAACAGAAAATATTCGATTCCCATCAGCGCCTTTTTCACGGGGTGGTGAAAGCGCGTGTTGATGGTATCGGCGCCGGGCACCTTGACGACATAACGAACGTCCGGATGCTCGTGCAGGTTCTCGCCCACACCGGCGAGTTCGTGCACGACCGCAATGCTGCGGTCCTGCAACAGCGCCCCCGGACCAATCCCGGACAATTGCAGCACCTGCGGCGACCCGATGGCGCCGCTTGCGACAATGACCTCTCCCGTCGCCCCGGCACGGTGCCGCGCATTTCCGCGCAGGAACTCCACGCCGGTCGCGCGCCGGTTCTCGATTACGATGCGCGTGGCATGCGCGCCCGTGACCACCTGAAGGTTGCGACGGTTGCGCGCCGGTCGCAGGAAGGCTGTTGCCGTCGACCAGCGCGTGGCCCGCCTTTGCGTGACCTGAAAGTACCCGCAGCCCTCGTTGTCACCGCGATTGAAATCGTCGCGTCTCGGGATGCCGGCTTGTTCGGCGGCGTCGCGGATGGCGTCGAGGATCGTCCAGCGCATGCGTACTTCCTCGACGCGCAATTCGCCGCCGACGCCGTGCATCGCGTCGGCACCGTGAATGTAGTCCTCGGATTTCTTGAAATACGCCAGCACGTCGTCCCAGGCCCAGCCGACATTGCCGAATTGCCGCCAGCCGTCGTAGTCGCGCGCCTGGCCGCGCACGTAGGCGGTGCCGTTGATCGAGGAGGAACCGCCCAGCGTCTTGCCGCGCGGCACCGGAATTCTGCGCCCGTTGTAGCCGGGCTCGGGCTCGCTGACGTAGCACCAATCCGTCTCCGGATTGCCGATGACGTAGAAAACGCCGATCGGGATGTGGATCCAGCGATTGTCGTCGGGCCCGCCGGCCTCGAGCACGAGCACGTTGAGCGCCGGATCGGCCGACAAGCGATTCGCCAGTACGCAACCGGCCGAGCCGGCGCCGATGATGATGTAATCAAAGCCGCCGACTGAACCGGGTTCGCTCATTGCATTACCCAACAATCTTGCGGTCAGCTTCCAGCGCTGACCAGTGAGGCTAATTCGGTGTCACCCTCTCCCCTTTGAGGGAGAGGGTTGCACTTCCGCTGTCGCGCGAACGCTTCGCGCTCGCAATGACAACTATTCTTACGCCGCCATCCGGCGCGCGCCTTTGCTGTCGGCCTTGATCATGTCGGCGCCCTTCTCGGCAATGGCAATTGTCGGCGCGTTGGTGTTGCCGGTGGTGACGTTCGGCATGATCGAGGCATCGATGACGCGCAGGCCGGCGATGCCGCGGACGCGCAGACGATCGTCGACGACCGCCAGGTCGTCCCTGCCCATCTTGCAGGTGCCGACGGGGTGGAACACGGTCGAGGAGAATTCGCGCACGAAATCCTCGATTTGTTCGTCGGTCTGCACATTGTCGGCCGGCCACACCGCCGCGCCACGATATTTGTCGAACGCCGGCGCCATCAGAATGCGGCGGGCGTCCTTGATGCCGCGGATCAGCGCTTTCATGTCCTCGCCGCCCGGATCGGAAAAGAATCGGAAATCGATCACCGGCGGGTCTGCGACCTTGCCGCTGGCGAGCCCGATGCGACCCTTGCTCTTCGGGCGCACCAACACGCAGGTAATGCGATAGCCGTGACCCCATGCCAGCAACTGGCCGGGCTTGCCTTGGTGGGTCGGCACGAAAATATGCTGGATGTCGGGCCGGTCGAGTCCCGGCATTGTGCGGATGAAGCCGCCGCTTTCCACGATGTTGTTGCCGAAGAAGCCCTTGCGCGTCACCGCATAGAGCAATGCGTTCCACATGATCTTGGGCGCGGCGGCCAGCGAAATTCCGTAAGAAGTCGCCAGCGGACTCATGAAATGCACCGGGGCGGAAATATGCTCCTGCAAATTCTGGCCGACACCGCGCAGCGCGTGTTTTACCTCGATTCCGTGTTTCTTGAGTTCGTCGGGATCGCCGATGCCGGATAGCATCAGCAGTTGCGGCGACTGGATCGCGCCCGCCGATACGATCACTTCGCTGCGCGCATTTAGCCGTAGCGGCGCGCCATTGACCGTGAGTTCAACCCCGGTGGCGCGTCCGCCCTCCAGCACGATACGGGAGACCTGCGCATCGGTAATAATCTTCAGGTTGGAGCGGTCCTCGATCGGATGCACGAAGGCGTTGGCCACCGAATGCCGGCGACCATTCTTGATCGTGACCTGATAGATACTGAAGCCTTCGTTGTCCCCGGCGTTGAAGTCGGGGATGCGCCGTTTCTGCAACGACTCGGCGGCTTCCAGAAACACATGGTTCAGCGGATTCGGCTTATCGAGATATTTGACGTTG
>JBGPOB010000165.1:0-8070 GCA_041487815.1 Xanthobacteraceae bacterium
AGCCAAGCGCCTTCAAGCCACTGCGAAAGTCGTCGAAGTCGCTGCGAACGGGATTTGGCCGCTGCAAATATCCGATCACCGGTATCGCCTGCTGCGCGCGCGCGGAGAACGGCCCGATGCCAACGACTGCCGCGCAGCCGAAAAGCATGGTGAATTCACAGCGCTTCATCTGAATTCCCCTCGGGCGACGCAGCACGTTTCCGCACGAGATGCGCGGATGACAGATGCGCTCTCGGTTTTCCGACAAGATCAATGGGAACGCCTGTCCCACCGGGGTGGTCGCAAGATCAATCCGCGCCGTAAATCACGAAGTAAATAGTCTATCGGATCTTGCCCCCCGTGCTATATGAGGTAGGTCACACAGACCTCAAAAATGCATCGTTGATGGCCAAGCCCCGTCCGTCGATTTCGCGAGCCAAAACAAGGGTTTCGATCCGCTCCACGATTGCCGAGAGCGCCACCCGAGCGCCGCGCCGACCGGCTTGCGAGCACATTACATTGTTGCAGCGCCAACCGTTGTTTGGCGAACTCGATCAGGCTCAACTCGAACGTCTGGTCTCTTACGCCAAAACTACCGACGTGCCGGCCGGGACTACGATCTTTTCCAAAGGCGATCCCGGGACTGCCCTGTTCGCGATCCGATCTGGCACGATCAAGATTACGGTTCCCTCCGCCGATGGCCGGGAAGCCGTCTTCAATCTGCTCCAGGATGGAGATATTTTCGGTGAAATCGCGCTGCTCGACGGGCGCCCGCGCACTGCTGACGCAGTGACCACGACGGCATGCAATCTGCTCGTGATCGAGCGGCGCGACTTCCTGACGTTTGTGGAGAGCAACCCCAAGGTGGCATTGAAAATCATCGAACTGCTCTGTGCGCGGCTGCGTTGGGCCAGCGAGCATTTCGAGGAAGCCGTACTTGAGAACTTACCGGTACGTCTCGCGCGTACATTGCTGCGGCTTGTCAAAGGCAGCGAGGTGTCCGCGAAAAATCCTACGATCAAAATCACCCAACACGAACTCAGCCGAGTTCTTGGCGCCACGCGCGAGAGTGTCAACAGGCAGCTTCGCGCTTGGGAAGCCCATAAATGGATTGAGATCGATCGTGGCGGGATCGTCGTACGTTCGGTCGACCAGCTCGCGATGATTGGCAAGCAGTTGTCGAACCATCGTTCGGCCGATCGCTGATCAAAAGCCCGTGGCGACGCAGATTGTTCCCGCAAAACCGAGCGACCGTACGAACAGCGGCGACTTGCCAAAATTCCAACGTTATCGTTAGTTTGCGCGACAGTTTAGCCCCGCATATAGTTTCGAGATCGCCGAGGCCTTAGTCTGGTAGTACTACCGACATGTTTGCGAGCAGCGTGGACGACGAATACGACTATATTGTCGTGGGGTCCGGGGCCGGCGGCGGCCCCGTCGCGGCGAATTTGGCAAAGGCCGGTTTCAGCGTCTTGATCCTTGAGGCAGGCGGCTCCGAAGAGCCTTACGAGTACAAAGTCCCCGCCTTCCATGCGCTCTCCGCGGAACACCCCGATCTGGCGTGGAAATTCTACGTTCAACACTACGTCGATCGACGTCAACAACGCCGAGACAAGCGAAATTTCATCGCCGACAAAGTGGTCGACGGCTCGGCGCGCGACGGTGTCCTTTACCCGCGCGCCGGTACACTGGGCGGCTGCACAGCCCATCATGCGATGATTTTCGTCGCTCCGCACAATAGCGATTGGGATTATGTTGCAGAATTGACGGGTGACCGTACGTGGGCGGCCCGCCATATGCGCAAGTACTTCGAACGCATTGAGAGCTGCAACTATATCAGTCGCCCGTGGAGTCGTCTTTCGAATTGGGCACGCCATGGTTTCGATGGGTGGCTTTCCACATCCATTGCCGACGTGAGCTTGCTGCTACGCGATCACATATTGCTTCGGCTTGCGGTCGCCGCCGCGCAGACATGTTTCGAAAGTGATGTGTGGTATTCTCCGGGTCTGTGCAGACGTCTCAAGATTTTGATCGAAAGCTTCTTCGATCTGAGCGACTGGCGCCATGTGGGGCTTCTGCGTCGAACCTGGGCGTGGCTTGGCAGCGTCCTTGACCCGAACGATTGGCGCCATATGAAGGAAGGAAGCGAAGGCTTGGCGTTTACGCCGCTGACAGTCAAGAAGGGTGTTCGAGTCGGCACGCGGGAGCTTATTCGCGAGACCGCGCGGGCCAGGCCTGACAAGCTGACGGTGAAATTGCATGCGCTGGTGACCCACGTGTTACTCGACGCCGGCAACCGTGCGACCGGAGTTGAATTTCTCGACGGCCCGCATCTCTACCGCGCCGATCCCGTCGCTCCATTGAAGGGGCCTGAAACAGTTCCACGGCGGACCGTTCGCGCCAAACGCGAAATTATCCTTGCGGGAGGCACGTTCAATACGCCTCAACTTCTCATGCTGTCCGGCATCGGCCCGCCGGAGGAACTTGAAAAGCACCGGATCGCTTTGGCGGTGTCACTGCGCGGTGTCGGCAAGAACCTGCAAGACCGTTACGAAGTCGGCATCGTCCATAAGATGAAGCGTGACTTTGCCATTCTAGAAAACGCGTCGCTGACGCCAGAGGGCCCCGACTTCGACGAATGGCTCAACGGATACGGCCTCTATACGACAAACGGCGTCGTATTAGCGATCATCAAGCGGTCAAGCCATGATCGGAAAGCGCCTGATCTTTATCTGTTTGCAATCCCGGGTTACTTCTCTGGCTATCGGCCAGGCTACGCGGCACTCGGGCGCCACAAGAACTATTTCACTTGGGCCGTTCTCAAGGCACACACCAACAATACAGCGGGTCGTGTGCTGCTCAGCTCGTCGGATCCACGCGACCCACCCGACATCAACTTCCACTACTTCGAGGAGGGCACCGACAAGCGGCTGGACGATCTGGACGCTGTGGTATCCGGGATCGAGTTCGTGCGAAAAATCGCGCGGCGGACTGCCAGCCTGTTCGACGAGGAAATACCCGGTCCGACGGTTCAGTCGCGTTTGGAGCTTGGCCAGTTCGTCAAGGATAATGCCTGGGGCCATCACGCCTGCGGCACCTGTAAGATCGGCGCTGACAACGACGAAGATGCGGTTCTCGACAGCCAATTCCGGGTTAGGGGTACCAAGGGCCTACGTGTTGTGGATGCATCTGTTTTTCCTAAAATTCCGGGCTTTTTCATCCTGAGCGCCGTCTATATGATCGCTGAGAAGGCGAGCGATGTTATCCTCGCCGATGCTCAGCCAAACCGCTTGGCGTCTACTGCCGCTGGATGACAGGCCAAATTGAAACGATCACCCCACTCCGTCGAGTGCTTCCAAAGCAAGGGCGCTCTGTGCAATAATGATTTGCAGTGTTCAACGCGGCCACAATACCAAGCTTTATTGAATAGGTCTGACTTGCCCAGTTAATAGAGGGGCGGCACCATTCCGCTCGCGAGGCAGATGTCGAACCTTCATCACCCGCCCGCGGAAATAGTCGGCACCAAGGCTGAGCGACGAAATTTAACTGTACTATTTTGCGACATTGTCGGGTCGAGCGCGCTTTCCGCACATCTTGACCCCGAGGATCTCCGCGAGATCCTGAGGGCGTTCCAGGCGTCTTGCGGCGATGCCATTCGCCGTTACGACGGTCATATTGCCCGTTACATGGGCGATGGCGTGCTGGCCTATTTCGGTTTTCCGATGGCGCATGAGGACGACGCCGAACGCGCGGTTAACACTGCGCTACAAATGATCGAAGCGGTTTGCGCGTTGACTTTTCCACGTGCCCGCCCACTACAGGTTCGCATCGGTATCGCAACAGGTCTTGTCGTGGTTGGCGATCTCATTGGCGAGGGTCCGAGCCGTGAATTCGCGCTGATCGGCGAAGCACCAAATCTGGCGGCATGCCTCCAGCAGTACGCCAAGCCCAACCAAATCCTCGTATCGATGCAAACACGGCGTTTGCTCGGGAATTTGTTTGAGTTCGCCGATCTCGGCGAGTATCCATTCAAGGGGCACGATGAGCCGGTACGCGTATGGAGCGTGTTGCGAGCGAACGCGATACCAAGCCGGTTCGAGGCGAGGCAATCGTCAAGGCTGACTCCATTTTTTGGGCGGGATCGGGAACTCGCCGTTCTGCACGAGCAATACAAGAAAGCGTTGCGCGGGCAAGGCCAAATCATAGCGATTTCTGGCGAGCCCGGTATCGGAAAGTCGAGACTTATTGCGACGCTTCGCAATCAATTGGCCAGTGAGACATACCGCACATTGTTGTTTCAGTGCTCGTCTTATCATACGAGCAGCCCGTGGCATCCGGTCATTCGCCACCTTGAAGACGCGATGGGCGTCAGCCATGACACTCCGCCTTCGCTCAAGTTGAAGAAGCTCGAGACCTTGGTTTCCGAGCATCTGGAAGAAAAGCGAGAGTCAATTGTTCCGTTGCTGGCCGCATTGCTTTCGATCCCCACTGGCGATCGTTATCCGGCATTGGAACTGACCCCCCAACAGCAAAAGAAGCGAACATTCACCGCAGTACTCGATTTGGTCCGCGCGCAATGCTGGAAGCAGCCGATCATTCTCGTATGCGAGGATTTGCATTGGATGGATCCGACATCGTGGGAGCTGCTGCAGCAACTACATCAGCACGTGAGGGACTGGCCGGTACTTGTGATTTTGTCGTTCCGCCCCGAGATCCGCTTGCCGTGGACGGATGAGTCACAGATCACAACACTCGTGCTCAACCGCCTGGAGCCGACACACGTAGCTTCCATAATTGAATCGCTGACTGACGGGAGCGCTCTACCACTGCAGGTCGTTGAACAGATCGCTAGCAAGACCGACGGAGTACCGTTGTTCGTCGAAGAAGTGACGAAAGCAGTGCTCGAAGCGCGTGCAGCCAGCGAAGATTTCGCGGCAAGTGGATCGCCGTGGGTCCCAACGGTGCCCGATACGCTGCACGACTCCTTGATGGCTCGACTCGACCAACTTGCGCCGATGAAAGCCATAGCGCAGATCGCCGCGGCTATCGGCCGTGAATTCGACCTTGACTTGCTAGTGGCGATCGCTCCCCTGACCATGAGTGAGGTGCGCGCAGCCATCGATCGCCTGCTGGAATCCGGCCTGCTGTTCCGACGCACGCATGCGGCCGTCGAGGGCTATACTTTTAAACACGCACTCGTGCAAGATGTGGCCTATACCAGCCTGCTTCGCGATGAACGACGCGAGTTGCATGTTCGAATTGCCGAGGCACTCGCAACAAGATTTGTCGAAACTGCCGAGGGCGCACCCGAGCTCATCGCCCACCATTACACCCAGGCGCGGCAGATCAAGCCGGCGATCGATTACTGGCTCAGAGCCGGACGGCAGGCGAGCACACGCTCGGCGTTTGTCGAAGCGATCACGCACTTTCAGGCCGCGCTCAAACTGCTAACCGAACTGCCGGAAAGCAGCGAGCGCGATGAACTAGAATTGCAACTTCAGCAATCCTTGGCGAGCGCCTTCATTGCCGCTAAGGGCTTTGGCGCGGGCGAAACCACGCAGGCCTTCAATCGAGCCTTGCAGCTCTGTGAGAAATTTGAAGGCTCGCCGCAGGTCTATGCCGCGCTCAACGGAATGGTTGGCGTTCATCTTATGCGTGCCGAATTTGAAAGGTCGCGCAGCTTGGCACAGGATTTGCTGACGCGCGCGCTTCGTCAGAATGATTCGACTGCCCTAATGATGGGTCATCGGGTCTTGGGGATGTCACTTTTTGTTATCGGCGAATTAGACAACGCCAAGCATCGCTTGCAGAAAGCGTTGGAATTATACGACGCACCACGTCACGCGCCGCTGGCCCTCATTTTCTCCCATGACTTTAAGGCGACGGCCCAGGCTTATCTTGGGCTAACATCAATTCTCCTTGGCGATATCGAGGTCGGCCTGGCGCACAATCGAGACGCGCTGGTTTACGCAGAGCAGCTGCGGCATCCGCATAGTGTCTGTTACGTCCTGCCATTTCTGGCGGGTGCCTATTTGATCGCAGGAATGCCGCAAACCGCTTACCCGTCCGCTGAGCGCACTATCGCACTGTCTAGCGAGTATGGGTTTCCCCAATGGGTTGCCGGCGGCCTGATGCTGCGCGGCTGGGCGCGTATCGAACTCGGCGAGATCGAGAGCGGCCTCTCCGACATTCGCAAGTGCATTGGGGCACTCGAGGCAACCGGAACGCTGATTTGGATGCAGTTCGCTCAATTCCTGTTAGCGACAGCGCTCGCGAAGAAAGGCCAACCAAGCGCGGCTTTGGAGCTCGTCGACCGGATTATCGCAGAGATAGGTGCGACCAGCGGGCGCTGGTACGCGGCCGAGGTTCTTCGATTCAAAGGCGACTTGCTGCTCAGCGCCGGCGCAGCAGCGGGCGACGTCGAAGCCTGTTACGAATCCGCGATCGCCGTGGCGTCGCACCAAGGGGCGCGTCTCTGGCAGCTACGCGCCACTAACGCGCTCGGTACCCTGTGGCGCGCGCACGGTCGAACCGCGGAGCTGCATGCCCGTCTTGCGCCGCTTTGCGCCAGTTTCAACGACAAGATCGCTAATCTTGACCTGCAGCAAGGCAAAGCCTTGCTGAGCAAAATCACGCAGCACGATCCGGCCTGAGAACCCGCTATGACGACGCCCTTACCGGAGATAAAAAGCGCCAGCGAGATCGATTCTGGATTGGGTGAGCGCTACTACAAGGACAGCAGAGAAATCGAAGAGAGATGCACACGCGATATTATTGACGTTATCAAACGTGCCATTGATGAGCATTTCCAGCAGGGTCGCAGGCCCGCACGCCGGGATGCCCATGCGTTCGACAATGGTTGCGTTAGAGCGATATTTCGAGTCGATCGCTACCTCGATTCACACTTACAACATGGCGTGTTCATTCCCGGCCACGAGTACCAGGCTTGGATCCGATTCTCGAATGGCAATTCCGAGCCGCGACCACGGTGGTGGCCAGACGCGCGTGGAATGGCCATCAAGTTGATGGGCGTTAACGGCACAAAGTTGCTAGACGACGAGACTGTCAGTCAGGACTTCGTATTGATAAGCAGCCCCGCATTTTTTGTCGACGATTTGGAGCGGTACAAGGCAACACTCGAAGTATTCCTGCGTGGCGGCTATTGGAGCCAATATGTGTATTCTTTGTTCAAACTGCGTTTTCCCGAAGCGGTGCGGGCATTCCTTGTGAATTTCAAATTTCTATCCAACCCGCTGTTCCAGCAATACTGGTCAATGACACCCTACCAGTTGGGTATCGATCCTGCGCGCAAGCTTGCGGTCAAATACACGGCCAAGCCGCGGCTCGGCGCGAAACCCACGCTCTATGACCGGATGGCGACTTATTTTGGGTGGGGACGCACGTTAAAAAAGGAAATGAACGACACGCTTGCGGCTACAGAAATGTGGTTTGATTTTTATGTTCAACGTTACGTTGACCACCGCACGCCGATAGAGGATTCGAAGGTCGAGTGGACCGAGGACATCTCCAAGCCGGAGCATGTGGCTAAGATCATCATCCCGTCGCAAGACATCTTGTCTTCCGAACAGGGCCGCTTCTGCGAGAACCTGTCATTCAATCCTTGGCATTGTCTGCCTGAGCACAAGCCACTCGGGCTTGTCAATCGGGTGCGTAAGACTGTTTATCTCAGCATCAGCGAACACCGCCACAACCTAAACCGCGTCCCGAAGTTCGAGCCGACAGGCGGGGAGAATTTCGAAAGGCGTTAAGGCGGACACGTTGTACTCCGCTTGCGGGCGCGTTTCGATTGATGCGGTCCCGCGACACCGGTTGCAGTTTAAATGACGGATAGACAATGGCATTGCCCCAGTCAGCTCGACCCCCATTCGACAAGCAAGCTGTTCTCTCGGCCCATCCACTTTTTAAGAACCTCGATCCTTCGATCATTCTACGGCTGGCGTCGTATGCGGTGACGCAAAGAGTCAAGGCCGGCACAACTCTGTTTTGCAAAGGCGACGCCGGCTCTGGCCTTTATGCGATTTGTTCGGGCCGCGTGAAGATCACAGTTCCGTCCGAACAAGGCAAGGACGC
>JBGPOB010000166.1:0-8044 GCA_041487815.1 Xanthobacteraceae bacterium
ACCGCCACGCGGCATTTCAAGCATTGACGCAACCCAGTTGCCCTAGTTTCCGCTGTCATGGCCGGGCGTATCTCGATCACCTTTTTCTCGAATCCAAGCGTTACGGAACGCTACCAGCGCATTTCGCCGGTATTGCTCAATTGTCCAGCGTTCGCCAGTCCACAGATAATGTCCGGCAGCAATAACAGCCGCCGGCACGATCGGCGTGAATGGCACAGTGGTCAAATATTTAACGGCCCACAGCAGCGCAAACACAATGAGACCCAACAGGGCAGATTTCGCGAGTAGCCATGGATAGGTCATCGTCATTTTCGTCGAGTGAGCTATCGCAATACCAACAACTGCCGCGACCAGCACCCAATGAAAAGATTTTTCGCGAGAGAACAAATCCGTGAGCAATAGCGTGGCCGCAATGACGCCCCACGCAATTTCCATACCCAAATAGACCGCATACTTAAATGTTCGCTCGGCGTATCGATATATTTCGAACCTTGACGGCTGAGGCTTGAATTCTTCCGACATTGGATCGCTCAGACAATTGGCAGAACGATCAGGGGTGTTTCTTGGCAGGACAATACCCAATCGATCAACTGCCCTGCGACACGCACCTAGCCTTGCACCAAATCACCCAGCAGGCTCGCGGCCACCGCAAGCTTGGAGAGGGTGAGGCCCGAGCCGGCGATCTCGTGCACGGCCATGCGGATGCGCTCGACCTCGTGGCCGCGCGGCGCGACCCAGGCTTCAACCGCCGCCGGCCCGACGACGTTGCTGGTCATCATGCCGGCGGTGAGCCGGCGCTGGGCGTCCTCGATGGAATTGAGCGAGCGGTCGAGCGCGAGACGATCGAAATAATCGGTGACGCGGATGTCGCGCGCGGCGGCGACGACGCGGTCGAGGCGGAAATAGGCGCCGCCGGCGAAATAGGTGGCGGCGACGTCGGCCACCGGCTTGCCGGTGCGGTCCGCGACCACGGTGATATCCGGCGCAACCGCCAGCGTCGGCAGATCGGCGATCCGGCGCGCGAGCGGCTCGGGAACGCCGGCATCCTTGAGTTCCTCGATGCGGGCCTTGCGCGCGGCAAGCGCGTCTTCGGGCAGCACGCGGTCGAGCGCGGCGGCGACCTCGCCGATGCCGGCTTGATAGCGCTCGACCACGGCGGCCAGCCCCTTGCTGGTATCGACGTTGCGCAGAAACCACACCAGCCGGTCGAGCAGAAGATCCTGCACGGCGGCATAGAGCGACAACTGGGTGTCGCCGGAAACCTTGTTGTCGAGGCCGTCGATCTCGGTGTTGAGCGCGGGCATGTCGTAGCTGTTGCGCACGGCCGCGAACGCCGCCGCGATGCGATCCGGCGCCGCGCCGGTCTGGTCGCCCATGCGCACGATCAGCGCCGGCCCGCCGCGGTTGATCATTGAATTGGCAAGCTGCGTGGCGATGATCTCGCGCCGCAGGCGATGATGTTCGAGCGCGTCGGGGAAGCGCTGCGCCAGAAGTTGCGGGAAATAGCGGTTGAGCTCGCGCGCGAGAAAAGGATCGTCGGGCACCGAGGATTCCAGCAGATCGTCGTGGAGCGAAAGTTTCGCATAGGCGAGCAACACCGCGAGCTCCGGCCGCGTCAGCGGCTGCGAGCGGCGGCGGCGTTCCTGCAACTCGAGATCGTCGGGCAGAAATTCGACGGCGCGATCCAGCAGATCGCGCGATTCGAGCGTGTGCATCAGGCGCTGCTGGAAGCCGAGGTCGCCCATGCCGTGGCGTTGGACCAGCGACAGCGCGAGCGTCTGCTGATAATTATTGCGCAACACCAACTCGCCGACGTCCTCGGTCATTTCCGCCAACACCTTGTCGCGGTCGCCACGGGTCAGCCGCCCGTCGCGCTCCGGCCGGCTCAACGCGATCTTGATGTTGACCTCGACGTCGGAGGTGTTGACACCGGCGGAATTGTCGATGGCGTCGGAATTGAGCCGTAGCCCGCGCAGCGCCGCCTCGATGCGGCCCTGCTGCGTCATGCCGAGATTGGCGCCCTCGCCCAGCACCTTGCAGCGCAGTTCGGCTCCGGTAATGCGGATCGCGTCGTTGGCGCGGTCGCCGACCGCGTCGTCGGTCTCGCTCGCGGCGCGGATATAGGTGCCGATGCCGCCGAAATACATCAGGTCGACCGGCGCCCGCAGAATCGCCTTCATGAGATCTTGCGGCGTAGTCTTGGCCTTGGTGAAGCCGAGCACGGCCTGCGCCTGCGGCGACAGCTCGATTTCCTTGAGTGCGCGCGAATAGACCCCGCCGCCCTTCGAAATCAGCGCCTTGTCGTAGTCCTGCCAGCTCGAACGCGGCAGGTCGAACATGCGCTTGCGCTCCGCGAAGCTCTTGGCCGGGTCGGGATCGGGATCGATGAAAATATCGCGATGGTCGAACGCGGCGACGAGCTTGATCGTGGTTTCGCGCAGCATGCCGTTGCCGAACACGTCGCCGGACATGTCGCCGACGCCGGCGACCGTGAACGGCGCCTTGCCGATGTCGACGTCCATTTCGCGGAAATGGCGCTTGACGGCTTCCCAGGCCCCGCGCGCGGTGATGCCCATTTTCTTGTGGTCGTACCCGGCGGAGCCGCCGGAAGCGAAGGCATCGTCGAGCCAGTAGTGGTGGGCTTGCGCCAGCCCGTTGGCGATGTCGGAAAAAGTCGCGGTGCCCTTGTCGGCGGCGACGACGAGATAGGTATCGTCGGCGTCGTGACGCACGACGTTATCGGGCGGCAGCACGTTCGAAGGGCCAAGATTGTCGGTGAGATCGAGCAGCGTGCTGATGAAGATCTTGTAGGCCGCGACGCCTTCGGCCTGGACCGCTTCGCGGCCGCCCGCGGCCGGAAGCCGCTTGGGCACGAACCCGCCCTTGGCCCCCACCGGCACGATGACGGCGTTCTTGACCTGCTGCGCCTTCACCAGCCCGAGAACTTCGGTGCGGAAATCCTGCGGCCGGTCCGACCAGCGAATGCCGCCGCGCGCCACCTTGCCAAAGCGCAGATGAATGCCCTCGAAGCGCGGCGAATAGACAAAGATCTCGAAGAGCGGCCGCGGCAGCGGCATACCGTCGAGCGCCTTGCTGTCGAACTTGACGGCGATGGTCGGCTTCGGCTGCCCGCCCGAATCGACCTGAAAGAAATTGCTGCGCAGCGCCGACGACACCGCATTGACAAAACGGCGCAGGATGCGGTCTTCGTCGAGGCTTGCGACGTTTTGCAGCGCGGCTTCGATCTCGCCAAGGAGTTGCGACTGCCGTTCCTTGCGGCGCGTTTCGGTCAGGCTGGCGTCGAGGCTGAATCGGGCGTGAAACAGCGCAACGATCCTTTCGGCGATCGCGGCATGCTTGACCAGCGTCGTCCACATGTAGTCCTGGGAAAACGGAATCCGGATTTGCCGCAGGTAGCGCGAGATCGTGCGCACCAGCGCGACATCGCGCCAGCCCAGCCCGGCGGCGAGCACGAGGGCGTTGTAGCCGTCGTTCTCGGCCTGGCCCTGCATCACCGTCACGAACGCCGCCTCGAGCCGCGCCTTGTGCGCCTGGACGTCGAGGGCGCGGTCGCCGGCGCCTTCGAGCAACATGTCGTGCAGCCAGAAATCGGGGGCGTACTCGCCCGGCGGTTCGACGTGATAGGTGTGCTCGTCAACGATCCGGAAGCCCATGTTCTCCAAAACCGGCACCCGCTCCGACAGCTGGATCGGCTTGTCGAAACTCCACACTTTCAGCGCGGTCGCGCCCTCCTCCGCTCCCGCCGGCCCGCGATGGAAATCGACGGCGAGCGGCCGCTCGTCCGAAAGGCCCTCGATGATGTTGATGTCGGCGACCGCGGTTTCCGGCGCGTAGGCCTCGCGATAGGCGGCGGAAAATGCCGTGCGATACCGGCTCGCCAGCGCACGCGCGCGCACCGGATCGTGCGCCGCCAGCACGGCGTCGCCGAGCCGGTCGTTCCAGGTACGCACGATCTCGACGACCGCCTCTTCCAGCGTGGCGCGGTCGATATCGGCAGCATCATCCGCCGAGCGCCCAATAATGTAGTGAACGCGCACCAGCGGACCTTCGGTGTAATGCGGATAGTACGCCGAAAGCCGCCCGTGATAGGCCCCGACGAGATAATTCCCGATCGCCGCGTGGACGTCGCTGTCGTAGCGCTCGCGCGGCACGAACACGAGGACCGACACGAAGCGGTCGAAACGATCGCGCCGCGCCAGCACGCGCACGCGCGGCCGCTCGTCGAGGTAAAGGATCGCCTGCGCAAATTCGAACAGCAGGTCGTCCTCGATCTGGAACAGCTCGTCGCGCGGAAAATTTTCCAGAACGTTGACGAGCGCCTTGCCGGAATGACCCTCGGGCGCGAACCGGGCGCGGGTGATGACCTTGTCGACCTTGCGGCGCAGATGGGGAATCACGCGCGCCTGCTGCGTGTAGGCGGTCGATGTGAACAGGCCAACGATGCGGAATTCGCCAACCAGCCTGCCCTCCGGCGAAAAACGCTTGATGCCGACGTAATCCATGTAGACGCGACGGTGGACACGCGAGCGCACGTTCGCCTTGGTGATGATCAGCACCTTCGGCTCGCGCAGAAACTCCATGATCTCGGGGGTCATCGACACGAGTTCGCCGCCGCGGCGCAACACGTGGACATCGTGCGCGCGCAGAATGCCGAGTCCGGTCTCGGACTGCGGCTCGTAGTCACCGCCCTCGCCAGTGAGTACATAATCACGCACACCCATGATCGTGAAATTGTTGCCGACGAGCCATTCGAGAAATTGCACCGCCTCGGCGATTTCATCGACCGGGATCGGCGGCGGATTGGTTTTCAGGTCGAGGATGGTACTTGAGACGCGCACCAGCATCTGCTTCCAGTCGTCAACGACGCGGCGTACTTCCGCCAGTACCGACGCGATCGCCGCGATGATCTCGCCGCGCTTGGCTTCGTCCGCAATCCGCTCGATATGGACATGGATGACGCTCTCGCGCCGGCCGTTGGTCAGATGCCCCGCCGCGCTGAACGCCGTCAGGCGGCCGTGCCCATCGCGCACCACCTCGACAACGGGATGCGCCACCAGCCGTACTTCCAGCCGGCGCTCGTTCAACTCCGCCATCACGGAATCGACCAGGAACGGCATATCGTCGTTGACGATCTCGATAACCGAATTGTTCTTCAGCGCCTTGCTGGCATAGACCGGCGGCTGCGTGATGCGGATTTTTGGCTTGCCCGGCGGGCGCGTCGCCAGGAATTCCCAGGCGCCGGCGACCAGCACCGACAGCTCGCGCGGTTCGTAGCGAACGAGGTCTTCCGGCGCGACGCGCGAGAACAACGCGGTCGCCAGCGCCTCGAGATCGGCGCGCGGCCGCTCGATCTGGACGATATCGTGGTCGATATCGATCGCCTGCGTGGCGCGCTCGGTTTCGTCGCTACGATTGGACGTCATCGCGATCTGCTTGGCCGGGACCCGACGATTCGGAATTGCAAGTGTTGCCGATAACCACCCTAGCGTCGAGCCGAGGCGCCGCATTTGGCACGAGTTTTGTGGCTGCGGCAGAGTTCGAATTTACGCACGCGGCGTGAGGGCAATGCGACCGCGCGGCCGGCGGCTGCGCCCGCATGGCGCGGCGCAAGATGTTGATATATGGTGATATTTTACCCGGCGGCAGGTCCCCAACGGGGCCAGTGGCGGGCGGCGAAGGAGGAGCGGACATGGCCAAAGCAACGACACGATCGCGCGACAAAGTCGCGGCGGCAAAGCGAGATGCGGCGAGCGCGGGCAAGCCGCGGGACCAGCGCGCCACGCCGTCAAGCAGCATTGCCAATGACGACACCGACATCATCGCGCTCGATCTCAAGCCCCAACCGCTGAGCGACGCGATGCAAGCCTATTTCGCCAAATGCGTCGAGAAGCTCGGCTTCGTGCCCAACGTGCTCAAGGCCTATGCCTTCGATAACGCCAAGCTTGAAGCCTTCGTCGCCTTCTACAACGATTTGATGCTGGCGCCGTCGGGGCTTTCCAAGCTCGAACGCGAGATGATCGCGGTTGCGGTGTCGTCGCACAACCGTTGCTACTATTGCCTGGTCGCCCATGGCGCCGCGGTGCGCACGCTGTCGAGCGATCCCGCGTTGGGCGAACTGATGGCGATGAACTATCGCGCGGCGCGCCTCTCCAAGCGTCACCGCGCCATGCTCGATTTCGCCGTGCGGCTGACGGCGGAGCCGTGGACCGTCGAGGACGAACATCGCGCGGCGTTGCGCCGCGTCGGGTTTTCCGATCGCGATATCTGGGACATCGCCGCCGTGGCGGCCTTTTTCAACATGTCCAACCGGGTGGCGACTGCGACAGACATGCGGCCGAACACCGTGTACCACCAGCAAGCGCGCGCATGAATTTGCAATGGCCGTGAAGATCACCAATGCCTGACGTCGTTTCTAACTGCCTCACAAAACGCATGGGCAGCGCGTTGCTCCATTATGCGGCACGCGTTGCGACCGCGTTGCTGATTGCCTTGGGTGCCTCGCCCTTTGCGCTGGCCCAGGCGCCACAACTCGACATCGCGACCGGCAATGGCGTCGCGGCGGGGCAATCCGTCACCGCCAGGCACGGCATGGTGGCGACGCAGGAGGCGCGCGCCACCCACGTCGGCGTTGAAATCCTGCGGCGCGGCGGCAATGCCGTCGACGCCGCGGTCGCCGTCGGCTTCGCGCTGGCGGCGACGACGCCGAAGGCCGGCAACATCGGCGGCGGCGGCTTCATGGTGATTCATCTCGCCGACGGCCGCAATACCACCATCGACTATCGCGAAAGCGCGCCGGCCGCGATCGCGCGCGATATTTTCCTCAACGAAAAAGGCGACGCCGATCCGCAGAAGTCGCGCAACAGCGGGCTGGCCGTCGGCGTGCCGGGCACCGTCGCGGGCCTCGCGCTGGCGCACAAGAAATACGGCTCGGGAAAATTCCCGCTCGCCGAACTGATGGCGCCCGCGATCAAGCTCGCGCGCGAGGGCGTGAGGATCGAAAACGATCTCCTCGACTCGCTGATGTTTTCCGGCGCGCGACTGGCGCGCTGGCCTTCCTCGGCAAGAATTTTCCTGAAGCCAGACGGCGCTGGATTCGGCCAGGGCGAAAATCTGGCGCAGCAGGACCTTGCGGCATCGCTCGAAGCGATCGCCCGCGACGGCGCGCGCGCGTTCTACGACGGACCGATCGCGCAAAAAATCTCAGCCGCGGTGCGCGCTGCGGGTGGCGTGATGACGCTTGCCGACCTCAAGGGATACCGCGCCGTCGAGCGCACACCGTTGCGTGGCAGCTATCGCGGCTATCAGATAATATCGATGCCGCCGCCGTCGTCGGGCGGCACCCATCTCGTCGAAATGCTCAACATCATCGAGGGATTTCCGCTGCCCACGCTCGGCTTCGGCGCGCCGCAAGCGCTGCACGTGATGATCGAAGCGATGAAGCTCGCCTATGCCGACCGCGCCGAATTTCTCGGCGACAGCGACGCCGTCGAGGTTCCGCTAGCGCGCCTGATCTCGAAGTCGCACGCCGCAAAATTGCGCGCCGAGATCGACCCCAAGCACGCACGCGCAGCGCGCGAGGTGCGTCCCAACAGCGCCGCGGCCGGCGGCGGCAACACTACGCATTACTCGATCGTGGACCGGTTCGGCAACGCCGTCGCCAACACCTATTCGCTGAATTTCAACTACGGCCTCGGGCTCGTCGCCGACGGCACCGGCATCCTGCTCAACAACACGCTCGACGATTTTGCGGCCAAGCCCGGCGCGCCCAACGCCTTCGGCCTGGTCGGCGCCGCCGCCAATGCGCCGGGGCCCGACAAGCGGCCGCTGTCCTCGATGTCTCCGACGATCGTGCTCAAGGCCGGCAAGCCGGTCATCGTCACCGGCGCGCCCGGCGGCAACCGCATCATCACCGCGGTGCTGCAGATCATCGTCAACGTCATCGATTTTAAAAAGCCGATCGCCGAGGCGGTGGCCGCGCCGCGCGTGCATCATCAATGGCTGCCGGATTTTGTGCTGGTCGAAC
>JBGPOB010000167.1:0-7972 GCA_041487815.1 Xanthobacteraceae bacterium
ATGACGGCCAACACTTCTGCTTCCGGCCCTTCTCCGACGATTCGCCGTTAGCGTTTGATGGCTGCTTGGTGCTCCAAACCGGACTCAGCCAATACCTGCAATGACCGGTACATGAAGTCACGGCCCAGATGCCCGACAACCCTACCAGTACTCCCGCATCAACTCCCTCACCCACGCCGGCTCGCGAATCTCGCCGCGCGGCAGGAAGCCCGAGATGCACGGCTTGATGTCGAGCGCCGGCGTGCCGTCGATGGGGATTGCTTCGCTTCGCTCGCAATGAGCTGCTTAAATTGTTGTCATTGCGAGGAGGCTGCCAGCCGACGAAGAAATCTCCATCCAACTGGAAGATCGTTTCGCGCTGCGCGCACGCAATGACGGAAAATCATGTAAGTGCGGAAAAACATCGCGATCATTTCCCCAGCACCCTGCCCGCCACCGCGTCGAGCTTTTTCAAAAGTTCCGGATCGCGCGCCTCCGGCGCCGTAATCATCGCGGTATCGAGCGCGCGATCGGAGCCGATCGGGCACGGCTCGTGTTGGCGCGGAAAATCGCCGGCGAAGCGCGCGACCAGGCGCTTGGCTTTCTCGGCATTGGCCAGCAGAACCTTGATGATGTCCTCAACCGTGACGGCGTCGTGATCGGGATGCCAACAGTCGAAGTCGGTGACCATCGCCACCGTCGCGTAGCAAATCTCGGCTTCGCGCGCGAGTTTTGCCTCCGGCATGTTGGTCATGCCGATCACCGAATAGCCCTGGGCCTTGTAGGTCAAACTCTCCGCCAGCGTCGAGAACTGCGGACCCTCGATGCAGACGTAGGTTCCCCCGCGCGCGGCGGCAATGCCTTCCGCGTCCGCGGCGGCGGCGAGATGGATGCGCAGGCGCGGCGATACCGGATGCGCCATCGAGACGTGCGCGACGCAGCCTTTGCCGAAGAACGAGCTCTCGCGCTTGTAGGTGCGGTCGACGAACTGATCAATCAGCACGAACGTGCCGGGCGGCAGGTCCTCGTTGAACGAGCCACAGGCCGACAGCGACAACAGATCCGTTACGCCCGCGCGCTTGAGCACGTCGATGTTGGCGCGGTAGTTGATGTCGGAGGGCGACAGCCGGTGGCCCTTGTCGTGGCGCGGCATGAACACGATCGGCAAGCCGTCGATCTCGCCGCGACGCAGCGGCGCCGAAGGCTCGCCCCAGGGCGAGGAGATTATTTCCTCGTGTGCGTTTTCGAGCCCCGGCAGATCGTAGATGCCGGAGCCACCGATGATGCCGACAACGGATTTGGTCATCGAGGCTTAACCTCCGGAAATCAGTGCGGCGGCTCCCCTCCCCCCCCCCCCCCGAAGCCGTGGGTAGGGGCGGGGGTGGGGGGAAATTTTTTGTCACTATTGGTGCAGGAAATACCCCCACCCCGGCGCCTGCGGCGCCGACCCTCCCCACCGCTCGCCAACGCTCGCGGGCGGGAGGGTACAGCCGTTGCGCGGCCGCCGCTTCGAGTCACATTCTCATGCGTGGCCATGCACGTCGGCCCAAATCCGCTTCTTGGTAAAGTACAAGAGACCGGAGAGGACCAGCAGGAATATCATGACTTGAAAGCCGATGCGCTTGCGCGCCTCAAGATGCGGCTCCCCAGCCCACGTCAGGAAAGCGGCGACGTCCCTGGCATATTGATCGACGGTCGCGGGCGAACCATCGGCATAGTCGACCTGCCCATCCGACAGCGGCTTCGGCATGCCGATCGCGCGGCCCGGAAAGTACCCGTTATAAAAGGTTGTGGACGAGGGAAGCTTGAAGCCCGCCGGCGGCGGCTCATAGCCTTTGAGCAAGGCGACGATGTAGTCGGGCCCGGCCTCCTGAAATTGCATGACGATATCGAAGACAAATTGCGGGAAGCCGCGCTCATAACCGCGCGCCTTCGCGATCACCGACATGTCGGGCGGATAGGTGCCGCCGTTGGCGGCGCGCGCCGCCTGCTCGTTTGGAAACGGAGCGGGCAGCCGGTCCGCGGGTCGTGCCGAGCGATCGTTGATGTCGCCCCTGTCGTCGGGCGCGTTCTTGACTATGTATTCCGCGGCAATGGCCTCGACCTGCTCCGGCGAAAACCCCGGCCCTCCCGGCTCGCCCAGGTTACGGAACGACAGCATCGTCATGCCGTGACAATTCTGACAGACCTCGCGATAAACCTTGAAGCCGCGCTGGAGTTGCCCGCGGTCGAATGTCCCGAACGGCCCGGCGAAAGACCATTTCAGTTGCGGCGGCTTGGGCTGGTCGTGATCCTGCGCCAAAGCCGCACGCGGCGCGACCAACGCAATCAATCCAACGGCACCCACGATCAGCGTCGCGGCGACACTGCCTTTCTTCAACACGGCTTCCGAAATCGAGTTCGGCACCGGCTTCGGCGTTTCGATCCGCCCGAGCAGCGGCAGGATGATCAGGAAGTGGATGAAATACCACGCGGTGAGAACGCGCGAGGCGATGACGTAACCACCTTCGGCCGGCTTCGAGCCCAGCCATCCAAGCAGCACGCATACAATGGCGAAAATCCAGAAGAACTGCCGATAGAGCGGCCGGTATTTTGCCGACTTGACCTTCGAGGTGTCGAGCCACGGCAGCAATGCGAGGATGACGATCGACCCAAACAACGCCACCACGCCCAAGAGCTTATTCGGGATCGAGCGCAGAATGGCGTAGAACGGCAAATAGTACCATTCGGGCACGATATGCGTCGGCGTCACGCCCGGATTGGCCGGAATGTAATTGTCGGGGTGCCCCAGATAGTTCGGGATGTAAAACACGAACCACGCGTAGACGATGCAGAACACCGACAGGAAGAACATGTCCTTCGCAGTCGCATGCGGCGAAAACGGAACCACGTCCTTGTTGGACTTGGGATCTACGCCAGCCGGGTTGTTTTGCCCGACGACGTGCAGCGCCCAGATGTGCAGCACGACGACGCCGGCGATCGCGAACGGCAACAGGTAATGCAGCGAGTAGAATCGCTGCAGCGTGGGATTGCCCACCGAGTAGCCGCCCCACAGCCAGGTCACGACGGGATCGCCGACGATCGGGATCGCCGAGAACAGGTTGGTGATGACGGTCGCCGCCCAGAAGCTCATCTGGCCCCACGGCAGCACATATCCCATGAACCCGGTCGCCATCATCAACAGGTAGATAATCACGCCGAGAATCCAGAGAATTTCGCGTGGCTCCTTGTAAGAGCCGTAGTACATGCCGCGAAACATGTGGATATAGACCGCCAGGAAGAACATCGACGCGCCATTGGAATGCAGATAGCGCAGCAGCCACCCGTAATTAACGTCGCGCATAATGTGCTCGACGGAATCGAACGCCGTATCGACGTGCGGCGTGAAGTGCATGACCAAAACAATGCCGGTGATAATCTGCACACCAAGCATGAACGTCAGAATGGCGCCGAACGTCCACCAGTAATTCAGATTGCGGGGCGTCGGGTACGACACAGCCGTGGAATACAATAGTCCGACGATCGGCAGTCGCGACTCCATCCACCGCATGATCGGTTTTCGCGGCGTGTAGGTCGGCGCCTCATAAAGCGCGCCCGTATCGGTTTTCAGATTGTAAGGCCACGCATTGTTATTCGGCGAAGGTCCGCTCATGGTTTGGTCCCGAAATTCCGATCGATCGCTCAGCCGATCCTGATCTTGCTGTCCGATACGAAGTCATAGGGTGGGATCGGCAGATTCGCCGGCGCGGGGCCGCTGCGAATACGGCCCGATGTGTCATAGATCGAACCGTGGCAAGGGCAAAAGAAGCCGTCATAGGGCCCCTGATGCGATAAAGGGATGCATCCGAGGTGGGTGCAGATACCGACAAGCACGAGCCATTGATCGTGGCCGCTTTTTACGCGGGCATCGTCGGGTTGAGGATCCGGCAGGCTCGTGACATCAACCTCGCGGGCCGCGTCGATTTCCTTCCTGTTACGGTGAGTGATGTAGATCGGCTTGCCGCGCCAAAACACCTTAATCGCCTGGCCTTCGGTGATGGGTGCGAGATCAACTTCGACCGGCGCACCGGCTGCAACGGTAGAGGCGTCGGGGTTCATTTGGCCGATCAGCGGCAGCAGCGTCGCCGCGGCGCCGATAGCGGCGACGGTGCTCGTGGCGATGTAGAGGAAGTCACGGCGTGTCGGCTCGGCCGAAGACATCGTCGTCACAAGTCAGGCCCTTTCCCGTTCCAATTCAAGCATGCCGCCCGCGAGGCGGCGTAGGCGAAACAGCGGTTGCGTCCGCAATAAGGATGCAAGATACCCCCAAAACCGGGCAAATCCACCACACACCACCCGGGAAGGCAGCGAAGCGGCACGATCCAGCGGCGTTCT
The DNA here is from genome assembly GCA_041487815.1 of Xanthobacteraceae bacterium. Classification (GTDB taxonomy): domain Bacteria; phylum Pseudomonadota; class Alphaproteobacteria; order Rhizobiales; family Xanthobacteraceae; genus CANJBX01. The sequence goes on from JBGPOB010000167.1 coordinate 4,354, forward strand.
ATTGGCACCCTTGCGGAACGAGTGCAAGCCCGCTAACGCAGGCCCGCGCACAGAGCGCATTCAGCAAAAGTGGAATCCGGTTTTGCGTCCGAATGCGCTCTAAAACTTAAAGTTCGCGCGTTTTCCGGGCGGCTGACCCGCTGCGCCGGAGCGCAGCGAGGCGAGCCGGTGTCCACTCAGCCTGAATACGCGCTGGATCACGCAAGTCGCATATCTGCCGGTATTTTCGGCACTTGCGACTACCTCGCAGCGCCGCCGCGGCACCAAATGCGCCTTGCACTTTATGAGCCTGATATTCCGCAAAACACCGGAACGATTCTGCGCCTTTGCGCATGTATCGGCGTGGAAGCGCACCTGATCGGCCCAGCCGGGTTTCCGATGACGGACCGCGCCTTCCGCCGCGCCGGCATGGACTATCTCGATCAGGTCGCGTTGATGCGGCATCCGTCGTGGGCAGCATTCGAAAACTGGCGGCAATCCGCCCGGCTCCGGCTGATTCTGTTCACAACCCGGGCGGCAACAAATTACCTGCGGCACGCGTTTAGTGGCGGCGATGTCCTGTTGTTCGGCCGCGAGTCCGCAGGCGTGCCGGACGCCGTGCACGCCGCCGCCGACGCCCGCCTGTTGATCCCGATGCGTCCAGGATTGCGCTCGATCAACGTGGCGATGGCCTGCGCCATGGCCTTGGGCGAAGCCATGCGGCAAACAGGCGTTCCTGCCGGCGGCATTTCTAACACCCAGGTCGAGATGTAGATTGTCGAGATGTAGATTATGGACGCCATGACTTCACCCCTCCCGGACGCGGCGACCCTTGACGCCCGCAAAGAGCGCGCGCGCGTCTGGTTCGAGCGATTGCGCAACGATATTTGCATTGCGTTTGAGCGACTGGAGGATGCGGCGCCCGCCAATCTTTATCGCGCGGCGCCGGGCCGGTTCGTGCGCACGCCCTGGAGCCGCACCGATCACATCGGCGCACCGATCTCGGGTTTGCCCGAGATCGACAATTTAAGTGCCGGGTCGGATTTAGCCGACCCGGTTGGCGGCGGCGGCATCATGGCGATGATGACGGGCCGGCTGTTCGAAAAAGTGGGCGTCCATTGTTCGACGGTTCACGGCGAATTCGCGCCGGAATTCCGTAACGAGATTCCGGGCGCCGATACTGACCCGCAATTTTGGGCATCCGGCATTTCGTTGATCGCCCACATGCACAATCCGCATGTGCCGGCTGTGCATATGAACACGCGCTTTGTGGTGACGACCAAGGCATGGTTCGGCGGCGGCGCGGACTTGACGCCCGTGCTCGACCGGCGCCGCACGCAGCACGACCCGGACACGATCGCGTTTCACGCCGCGATGAAGGGTGCCTGCGACGCGCATCCGGAGGTCGCGCCGTATCAGAAATACAAGACCTGGTGCGATGCGTATTTCTATCTCAAGCATCGCAAGGAAATGCGCGGTATCGGCGGCATTTTTTACGACTATCTCGACACCGGAAACTGGGATGCCGAGTTCGCGTTCACGCAGGATGTCGGGCGGGCGTTTCTAAAAATTTATCCGGAATTGGTCCGCGCCAATTTCGCGACGCCATGGACGCAGGTCGAGCGCGAGGAACAGCTCGTGCGCCGCGGCCGCTACGTCGAATTCAACCTGCTTTACGACCGCGGCACGGTGTTTGGACTAAAAACCGGCGGCAATGTCGAATCGATCCTGTCGTCGATGCCGCCAGTCGTAAAATGGCCTTAGAGCATTTTCAGGCGAAGTGGATACCGGTTCGCCGTCAGAAAATGCGTCCACTTTAGCTTTAGAGCGCATACTCGTGTCTCGATAATCACCACCTCAACGCCCCCGCCAGCATCACCAGGCCGCCGATCATGACAACGGCGTCAAGGATCGTGGCGTGCATTTTGAGTGACAATCGATTGACGATTCGCTTCGCGAAATAGGAGCCCGGCACCGCTACGAACCCCATCAGCAGTGCAACCGCGATCACCCGCGCATCGAGGGCACCGACGACGCCGAATACGGCGACCTTGACGATGCCAATGACGACCGAGACGACCGCATCGGTCGCGATCACCGCTCCGCCCTGGACGCCCGCGGCCATCAGCAGCGACAACAGGATGATCCCCGCGCCGGTGCTGCCGCCGACAACCACGCCCCAGCCCGCCGCTCCGACGGCAAGCCCGGCATCGCTGCATTTGTAACCGCGTCTCATCAGAAATCGCCGCAACGGCACACTCAGTGCCATCATGGTGCCGATCACGATGAGCGCGCCTTTGCCGGTGAGCAGTGAGTAGCCATAGGCGCCGAGCACACAGGTCGGAACCGAAGCAGCGAGCACGATCGCTACACGCCGTCGATCGATGACGCTCACGAATGCGGCCGCGCGGCTGGCGTTGGTGAACAATGATGCGAGCGCGATGATCGGCACGACCGGCTCCGCGCCCACGATCGGCACCAGCACCAGGGGCATCAATGCTCCAGCGCCATAACCCGCGACCCCGCCGATGATTGCGGTGAGCGAAGCTGCGACCGCGATCAGCGCGAGTTCGAAGAAGGCGATATCGGCAAAGGCGGAGAGCAAATCAGGACATCGAATGCAGCATTTACCGATGCGGCGGGGACGCCACTACCCTGACACCCTCGTGGCCTTGGCGGCAAGGGCGGCAACCTCCGCGATCGCGGCTAGTCGATCATCTGCATCGCCCGGAAACTCCGCCGCAATCCACGCCGCCTCCGCCGCCGCCAGCGCCCTGCCCAGCGCGGGGCCCTTTTCGACGCCACGTTTTATGAAATCCGCGGCCTTGAGCGGGAACGTGGGCGCGGTCCAACGTTCCGGCAACATCGCGAGGTCGCGCCAGGCTGCATCGCTCGCCTCCGCCTGCGAGCGAGCCCAGGCGAGCAGCACGCGATCGAGATATGGTGCAGGTCCGAGCCGGTAGAGCAGCGCTCGCGCGGGCCGTTCGCCGGCAGCAGGCGCGACGCTCCACCAGCCGTCCGCCAGCGTTGCGAGCTGCGCGTGCTCGGCATTGGACAGGCGCAGCCGCGTTGACAGCCGTTCGGCGTCCTCGGCCACCAGCACCGCGAGCGCGCCGAGCCTTCGCACCGGATCGGGGGCCGCGCCCACCACCGCCTCGACCGCGATCATGTCGGAAAGCGAAGCGATCAATGGAATGCCGCCGAGCACGCCCAGCAGGAGACCGGTTTCCGCCATGACCGCCAGCGTCACCGCCGCCCGCGGCGCGGCCAGGAGTTTCAGGAGTTCCATGCGCACGCGCTCGCGCGAAAGCTGGTCGAGGCCCGCGCGGGCGACGACGCAGGCATGCAGGCCCGCCTGATCCGGCTCGCCCGCGCCATAGGCGGCGTGGAAGCGAAAAAACCGCAAGATCCGCAGGTAATCTTCGGCAATGCGCTGGCCGGCGTCGCCGATGAAGCGGACGCGATGCGCGCGCGCATCTTTGAGCCCGCCGACATAATCATGAATTTTCCCGTCGCGCGTCAGCGACAGCGCGTTAATCGTGAAATCGCGCCGCTCGGCGTCGCGCCGCCAGTCGCGGCCGAACGCGACCATGGCCTTGCGGCCGTAAGACTCCACGTCCTCGCGCAATGTCGTGACCTC
>JBGPOB010000168.1:0-7961 GCA_041487815.1 Xanthobacteraceae bacterium
AACGGGGATAGTATGGCAAAAACGACAACGAAGATTTTTCACCGCCGCTGTTCGGACGCGCGAGTGCGGCCCGGCAAGCGCGGAAACCTCTATGATTTCAAAATACTATCAGCATATCTTTAGAGCGTCCTCTTCACAAATTAAGTGATGTCTTAGATGATGGCGTGATCGCATTGAAATCAAGCGGTAGCGTAACGACGCTATCGACACCGGTGCCTGCATCACTTGCTCACCTACGGTCGTCATCGTCAGCACAAGGCGAGCACAAGAATCGCATCTTTGGTGCCCGGCGGACAAACCCTCGACACGATCTTGCGCTGCCCTGATAGTTGCCGGTTCGATAGCGCCAGTAGGCGGCGCGAGGGAGGCTCTCGATGACGTCATGGCTGCGCGCCGGCTTTGCAGCCGCGCTGATGGTGCTTGCCCCCCTTTTCGCGATTGCCGCCGACAAGCCATTTCAGCGCGACGATCTTGCCGACAGCGCGATTCGTTTGGAAGCCAAGATCAAGGTCGATTCCGGCACCATCACCAAGCCGGCCGCCGCACTCAAGCGCGACGCCGACGCGGCGTTCCAGCGCAACGACGGTCGCGCCGGCCTGTTGTTGCTCGGCCAGATTGCGACCGTCGCGCCCAGCGACAGCGCCAACTGGCTGCGGATCGCCCGCGCTGTCTTGCAAATCTGGGCGCCAACCGAGCAGGAGCGCATCGCCTTGCTCGAGCGTGCGGCAACCGCCGCCTACGTCGCCTATCAGCGCACATCAAATCGCGACGAGGAAGCCGACAGTCTCGCGGTGCTGAGCCGCACGTTCGGTGATCGCAAGCTGTGGCGGCCCGCGCTCGATACGCTGCGGCTCTCGCTCGAACTCCGAGAGACTGCGGACGTGCGCGCCGCCTACGAGCGCATGCGCGATGACCACGGTTTCAGGCTGCTCGACTATTCCGTCGATTCAGATTCGGCGTCGCCGCGCGCCTGCTTCCAGTTCTCCGAGCCCTTGCCCAGCCGGCGGACGGATTTTTCGCCCTTCGTCGCCGTTGCTGGTCAGGACAAGCCGGCAATCTCGGCCGACGACCGGCAGTTGTGCGTCGAGGGTCTCAGGCATGGCGAGCGCTATGCGATCATGTTGCGGCCGGGTCTTCCGTCGACCGTCAAGGAAACGCTGGCTAAATCCGCCGAGTTCAACGTCTATGTCCGCGACCGCAAGCCGTTCGCGCGTTTCTCGGGCAAGGCCTACGTGTTGCCGCGCACAGGCCAGCGCGGCATCCCGGTTGTCAGCGTCAATACCCAAAGCGTGAAAATCGCGATCTATCGCGTTGGCGACCGCAACCTTCTCAATACCGTGGTCAGCGAGGATTTTCAGCGCAATCTCAACCGCTATGAACTCGATCGCCTCAAAGACGAACGCGGCGCGCAGGTGTGGTTGGGCGAGCTTGCGGTCGAGCGTCAGCTTAACGCCGAGATCACGACGGCGTTCCCGGTTGGAGAAGCGGTCGGGAACATGGAGCCCGGCATGTACGTCATGTCGGCCGAGCCCGCCGGCACACCCCCCGACGAATACCAGGCTTTGGCCACGCAGTGGTTCATTGTCTCCGATCTCGGCATGACGTCCTATTCCGGCGGCGACGGCGTGCATGTGTTCGTCAATTCCCTCGCCAACGCGGCCGGCCTGGCGAATGTCGAACTGCGTCTGGTGGCGCGCAACAACGAAGTGCTGGCGACGCGCAAGACTAACGTCAACGGCTACGCCATGTTCGACCCGGGCCTCGCGCGCGGCGAGGGCGGCCTTGCGCCGGCATTGCTGATCGCGACCGATACGGGCAACGACTACGCGTTTCTCAACATCAACGGCCCGGCCTTCGATCTGTCCGACCGCGGTGTGGCGGGCCGCTCGGCCCCGGTTGGTCTCGATGCCTTCGTTTATCCCGAGCGCGGTGTCTATCGCACCGGCGAGACGGTGCACGTCACGGCGATCGTGCGCGACGGCAAAGGGATCGCTGCGATCGGAGCGCCGCTGACGCTCGTCGTCGAGCGTCCGGACGGCGTCGAGTACCGCCGTGCCGTGGTTCCCGATCAGGGCCTCGGCGGCCGCAGCCTCGATGTGCCGATCGTCGCGACTGCATCGACCGGCACCTGGCGCATACGCGCCTTCAGCGATCCCAAGCGTCCGCCGATCGGCGAGGCGACGTTTCTGGTCGAGGACTACGTCCCCGATCGTATCGAGTTCGAACTCGCGACCAATGCGACGGCCATGGCCAAGGCGCTGCCGGTCACAATTGCGGTCGACGGCCGCTATCTTTATGGCACGCCGGCCTCGGATCTGACGCTTGAAGGCGAGATCAAAATCAGGCCCGCCGCCGAGCGGCCGGGATTTGCGGGCTATCAGTTCGGCAGTTCCGACGAAGACGAGGAATCCATCGCGATCGAGCAGCCGCTCGAAGACCTGCCGCCGACCGACGCGCAGGGCAAGGCCAGCATCCGCGTCGGCATCGACAAGCTACCGGAAACGACGCGTCCGCTCGAAGCGCAAATCGTTGTGCGCATGGCTGAGACCGGGGGCCGCGCCGTCGAGCGTTCGTTGACATTGCCGGTTCTACCCGCCGCAACGATGATCGGCGTCAAGCCGCTGTTTTCAGGCCGAGCGCTCAGCGAGGGCGATACTGCCAATTTCGACGTCGTGGTCGCCGCACCGGACGGTAAACCAGTCGCGCGCGGCGGCCTGCGCTACGAATTGCTGAAGATCGAGAGCCGCTACCAGTGGTACCGGCGCGATGGTGCCTGGAACTACGAGCCGATCAAACAGACCCAACGCGTTGCCGACGGCACCTTCGACGTTGCTGCCGACCGGCTTGGGCGCATTTCGGTTCCGGTCGCCTGGGGCCGCTACCGGCTCGATGTGACCAGCGCCGATCCCGGCGGGCCGACCACGTCGATTGCTTTCGACGCAGGCTTCTATTCCGAGTCAACGGCGGACACCCCGGACGTTCTGGAACTGGCGCTCGACAAGCCGGAATACCGGCCGGGCGACACCATGACCGTGGTGCTGACGGCACGCGCTGCGGGCACCGTCACCGTCAACGTCATTGGTGAGCGACTGTTCGCGACCTCACGCGCCGAAGTAAAGGAGGGCGCCAACAAGGTTCAACTCAACGTCGGCAATGACTGGGGCAATGGCGCCTACATTGTTGCGACGTTGCGCCGGCCGCTGGACGCGGCTGCGCAGCGCATGCCCGGCCGCGCAATCGGCGTGCAGTGGTTCGCCGTCGACCGCAAGGCGCGCACGCTGAAGGTCGATCTGCAACTGCCGCAACTCGTTCGGCCGAGCACGCGCATGCGCGTGCCCGTGAAGATTGCAGGGCTTGCGCCCGGCGAGGATGCCCGGCTGGTGGTGGCTGCCGTCGATGTCGGCATCCTCAACCTGACGGGCTACAAGCCGCCGGCGCCGGACGATTATTTCCTCGGTCAGCGCGCGCTTAGCGCCGAGATCCGCGATCTTTACGGACAGCTCATCGACGGCATGCAGGGCACGCGCGGGCAAATCCGCTCCGGCGGCGACATCGCCGCCGCCGAGATGCAGGGCAGCCCGCCGACCCAGCCGCCGCTTGCGCTCTATTCGGGCATCGTGACCGTTGGCGCCGATGGCACGGCGGAAATTGCCTTCGACGTGCCGGAGTTCGCCGGCACCGCGCGGGTGATGGCGGTCGCCTGGTCGAAGGACAAGGTGGGACGCGCGAACGGCGACGTCACCATTCGCGATCCGGTGGTCGTGACGGCGACGCTGCCCCGTTTCCTGCTCACCGGCGACAGCAGCAACGCGCAACTGGAAATCGACAACGTCGAGGGCGCCGCCGGCGATTACCGCGTTTCGGTCACAGCCTCCGGTCCGGTGACGAGCGAGGGCGGGCCGCGCGTTCTGCCGTTGCGCGCCAAGCAGCGCGGCTCAATCTCGATTCCGCTGGCCGCGACGGCCGTCGGGATCGCTGCGGTCAAGGTGCGCATCGACGGGCCGGCGGATTTCGTGCTGGAGCGCAACTATGCGCTGGCGGCAAAGCCGGCGACGCAGACATTGACGCGTCGCACGGTCAAGCCGATCGCGCGGGGCGAGAGCCTGACCGTTTCGAATGATTTGTTTTCCGACCTTGTGCCCGGATCCGGCAGCGTTGCGGTCTCGGTCGGACCTTCGACGGCCCTCGACGCCGCGACGCTACTCAAGGCGCTCGACCGTTATCCCTTCGGGTGTTCGGAACAGATCACGAGCCGGGCGCTTCCGCTCTTGTACGTCAATGACTTGGCAAGCGAAGCTCATCTTGCGCTTGATACGGCGGTCGAGCAGCGCATCCGCGACGCCATCGACCGGCTGCTGGCGCGGCAGGGATCGAATGGGTCGTTCGGCCTGTGGTCGGTCGGCGGCGACGACGCCTGGCTTGATGCCTATGTCGCCGACTTCCTGACGCGCGCGAGAGAGCGCAACTTTGCGGTCCCGGATGCGGCGTTCAAGCTGGCGCTCGACCGCTTGCGCAACTTCGCCGCCAACGCGCCCGACCCAAATAAAGATGGCGGCAAGGAACTCGCTTACGCGCTCTACGTGCTGGCGCGCAACGGCGTGGCTCCGGTCGGCGACTTGCGCTATCTCGCCGATACCAAGCTCGATGACATCGCTACCCCGATCGCCAAGGCGCAGATCGCCGCCGCGCTTGGTCTTCTGGGCGACCGCGGCCGCGCCGAACGCGTCTATGGCGCGGCGCTGGCCGCGATCGCGCCGCCGCCGCGCGTTGAATATGGCCGCGCCGACTTCGGCTCGACGCTGCGCGACGCCGCCGCCGTCGTCACGCTTGCCGCCGAAGGCGGTGCGCCGCAGGCAACGATCATGAACGCGGTTGCGCGCGTCGAAACGACACGGGCAGTCGCGACCTACACATCGACGCAGGAGAACGCCTGGATGGTGTTGGCCGCGCGCGCGCTCGGCAAGGAGGCGCGCATGTCGCTGCGCGTCGCCGGCGAGACGCGCACGAGCGCGCTCTACCGCACGTTCCGCGCCGCCGACGTCCCGGCTTTCGGTATCAAGGTTGAGAACCTCGGCGACGCGACGGTGCAGGCAGTGGTGTCGGTTTCAGGCGCGCCAATCGTGCCGGAGCCGGCGGCGGAAAAAGGCTTCAAGATCGAGCGCACCTACCACACGTTGGCGGGCGAAACGGTCGATCCGTCGAAGGCCAAGCAGAACACGCGGCTTGCGGTGGTGTTGAAGATCACCGAAACCCAACCGCAATACGGACGCCTGATCGTGGCCGATTACTTGCCGGCAGGATTTGAAATCGACAATCCGAACCTTGTCTCCTCCGGCGAGACCAGTTCGCTCGACTGGATCGAGGGCGGCGTCGAACCCGTGCATTCAGAGTTCCGCGACGATCATTTTGGCGCCGCCTTCGAGCGCACCAGCAAGGACGCGGCGGTGTTCAGGGTCGCTTACGTCGTACGCGCGGTATCGCCCGGCAAGTATGTGCTGCCGCAAGCCTATGTGGAGGACATGTACCGGCCCGACCGCTTTGGCCGCACGGCGACCGGTTCGGTGGAAGTGACCGCCGCGCGATGATTGCGATGTCGCCGCAGGATTTGCGCAGGCCGATAGGCAAGACTCGTTGGCTATGGGCGATGGCCGCGACATTTGCGATTGTCGTCGTCGCGGCAGGCATGTGGTGGATCGCCGCGCTGGGCGCGCCGCCGCTCGGTGAAAATTTGCGGTTCTCGACAATCGTGCTCGATCGTAACGGGCGATTGCTGCGTCCGTTCGCCACGCCAGACGGACGCTGGCGCCTGCCGGCGCGGATCGAGGATGTCGATCGACGCTTTATCGAGCTACTGATTGCCTATGAGGACCGGCGGTTTCGCGCACACCGCGGCGTCGATCCTTCGGCGCTGCTGCGCGCAGCCTGGCAATTTTTAGCGGAGCGGCGCGTCGTCTCCGGCGCTTCGACATTGACGATGCAGGTCGCGCGGCTGCTTGAGCCGCGCGGCGGGCGCAGCATCGGCGCCAAGCTGCGCCAGATCGTGCGCGCAATCGAGATCGAGCGCGCGCTGACGAAGGATGAGGTGCTCAGCCTCTACCTCAACATCGCGCCTTATGGGGGCAATCTTGAAGGCGTCAGGGCGGCGGCGCTCGCCTATTTCGGCAAGGAGCCGCGGCGCTTGACGCTGGGCGAAGCCGCGTTGCTCATCGCCTTGCCGCAATCGCCGGAAGCGCGCCGGCCGGATCGTGCGGCGATTGCGGCACGATCGGCGCGCGACCGCGTGCTCGATCGCGCTCTGGCGTCGGGGATGTTGGCGGCGGCCGATGTTGCGCGCGCAAAGGAGGAAGCCGTACCGATGGTACGCCGGCCGATGCCGATGCTGGCGCCGCTTGCGGCCGAGAGTGCCGTTGCTCAAGATCGCAGTCTGGATATCCACCACCTGACCATCGACGGGCTCTGGCAGAAAAGCCTCGAGGAGCTTGCGCGCGAGCGGGCACGCGCATTGGGGCCCGACGTCTCGATGGCGATCCTCGCGGTCGATCATGCCAGCGGCGAGGTTTTGGCCAGGGTTGGCTCCGCCGATTATTTTGATCCGCGCCGCGCCGGCCAGGTCGATATGACGCGCGCCCTGCGTTCGCCGGGTTCGACGCTCAAGCCGTTCATCTACGGCATTGGGTTCGAAGACGGCATGATTCATCCGGAGACGCTGATCGATGATCGGCCGGCGCGTTACGGCGATTACGCGCCGGAAAATTTCGATCTGACGTTTCAGGGCACCGTCACGGTGCGCAAGGCGTTGCAGTTGTCGCTCAACGTGCCCGCGGTCGCGGTGCTCGAGAAGGTCGGATCGCATCGGCTGATGGCGCGGCTCGCGCAGGCCGGCGCGCCGCTGGTGCTGCCAAAAGGTGAAGTCGCGGGGCTGGCGATGGGCCTCGGCGGCGTCGGTATGCGACTGACCGATCTGGTGACGCTTTATTCCGGCATCGCCCGATTGGGATCGACAGTGTTCCTGCGCGAGCGGATCAAGGAAGCTGCCTCGGCCCCGCGGCGGCTGCTGGAACCGGTACCGGCATGGTATGTCGCACACACGCTGCTCGGTACGCCACCACCAGAAAATGCGGCCGGCGGGCGGATCGCGTTCAAGACCGGCACCAGCTACGGCTATCGGGATGCCTGGGCGATTGGCTTCGACGGCAAGCGAACGGTGGGCGTCTGGGTCGGACGGCCGGACGGCGCCCCGGTGCCCGGGCTGGTCGGGCGCACGGCGGCCGCGCCCGCGCTGTTCGAAGCCTTCGCGCGTCTGGGTAAGCCAATCGCGCCGCTGCCGCACGCTCCTCGCAACACGTTGTTTGCCACGACCTCGAAATTGCCACCACCGTTGCAGCGGTTTCAGCCGGTCGCGCTATTGAGCGGTCGCGGGCAGCCAATCCGCATCATGTTTCCGCCTGACGGCGCGCGGCTCGATCTTGCTGCGTCGCGCGGCCAATACGAGCCGATCGCGCTGAAGGTTTCGGGGGGCGCACAGCCGCTGACCATTCTGGTCAACGGCGCGCCGGTGGCGGCGGCAACCGACCGGCGGACATTCTTCTATGCGCCCGAGGGCCCCGGCTTTCTGCGGCTGACCGTCATGGATGCGCGGGGGACTGCCGACAGCGTTGTGGTGCGGGTGCAATAACCCGGTCAGTCCCGGTATGCTGTTGCGGCGCAACGCAAATTCACTATTGTCCGGCCGCGGTCCGGCGCTTTGCCGCCGGCCAGGAATCATGCACCGCCGCCGGGCCAAGGCGTGATGAATGCGTGATCGTGAAAAGTTGCAGACTTTTCGAATAAGATCACGCACAAAACCAATATGTTAGCGGGGCACGGCGATTCCGCTTGTATCGATCTGTTCGAGCGATGTGGCGCCGGTGAGACAGCGCAATGGACACGACGGTCCGTAGCAGGGTAGGCGCCTCTTCGAG
>JBGPOB010000169.1:0-7896 GCA_041487815.1 Xanthobacteraceae bacterium
ATTTTTTCGTCAACCGCGGCTGCGACGGGTTCGTCGTCGCGGCGACGCACGTGCCCGGCGCCTATGCCGACTTCGTGACGCATGTGATTCCGGAATTGCAGAAGCGCGGCCTCTATCACAAGGATTACGCCGGCGCGACGCTGCGCCAGAATCTCGGGCTGCCGATGCCGAAGATCGGCGACTGGAAGCATTGAACGGAGAATGCCTTGATGGCTGACATGACTCACGCTGCAACCGCCATCGCGCGCGGATCGAAAGCGCGCCGTTCGCTGGTTGACGTCGCCAAGGAAATGCATCCGATCTTCAACGCGCAGGGTGCCGCGAACGAGGCCAAGGGCGCGCTGACCGACGCAACACTCAAGGCGCTTTGGGACGGCGGCTTTTTTGGCATGTGGATCCCGCGCTGTTTCGGCGGCATCGAAGCCGGGCCGCTCGAAGCGCTCGGTACCGTCGAGCAGCTCAGCTATTCGGACGGCTCGACGGGCTGGGTGTTCATGGCCCAGCAGGTCGGCACTTGTTCGGCCGCGGCCTATCTGCCGCCGGAAAGTGCGAAGGAGCTGTTTGGCAAAGGAAACTGGCCGTTCATCGCGGGACAGGGCGCGCCGAATGGGCGCGGGGTGCCTGACGGCAAAGGCTTCCGCCTGACGGGCCATTGGAACTACGGAAGCGGGCTCTTGCATTCGCAATGGATTCATACCGGCGCGAATATTTTCGAGAATGGCGTCCAGCGCATGATGCCCGACGGCAAAAAGCCCGATGTGCGCATCTTCATCCTGCCGATCGAGCAAGCGGAGTTACGCGGCAACTGGGACGTCATGGGACTGCGAGCGACCGGCAGCGTCGATTACACGATCGACAACGTGCTTGTACCGGAGGAGTTCACTCACATTCAGTCGGCTAACACTCCCAATCAGGGCGGCCAGCTCTTTACGCTGGCGATCTTCGGCATCAGCACGATTGGCCACACCGGTTTTGCGCTCGGCATTGGCCGCCGCGTCCTTGACGAACTGCGGCAACTGGCAACCGCCGAGACGGGCCGCCCGCAAACTTTGCCGCAGCGCGGCGGCGGCGAAAGTTTTCACGAGCAGTTCGGCCTGGCCGAGGCGAAGGTACGCGCCGCGCGCGCCTTCGTTTACGAAAGCTGGGCGGACATCGAGGCGACGTTGAATCGTGGCGACAGGGCAAGTGTGCGCCAGATCACGCTGGCGCGGCTGGCGCTCAACTATGCCACTACGGCGGTCGCCGAGGTTTGCGCGTTTGCATACCGCTATGGCGGCGGCGCGGCGCTGCGCGACGGCATTTTGCAGCGCTGCTTCCGCGATATGAACGCGGGCACCCAGCATGCGACGGTTTCGACCGGCATTCTACGCGAGTGCGCACGCGAGCTTTTGGGCCTCGCCGAGGGCAAGGTCTGGGCGGGCCGGGCGTTGATCGATCCGTGAGTCGTTCGGCGTCAAGCGCGCGCGATGTACGGAAGATTTTACTTTGGCAGAATTCGCCGGCTTTGCAGGTCGCGCAGCTGGGTCACGAACATCGCTTCGGTGTCGACGCAATCGTGAAATCCCGCCTGCCTGATCTTGATCGTGCTTTGCAGCGACTCAAACGGCGCCTGCCGGTGGCGGAACGTAAAGTCCGCATATTCCCAGGACGGAACGAGTTGCTCGAAACGGTACGGCCGAAGTTGGTGCTTTTGCACGAGGGCGTCCCAGACTTTGCCTTTGTCCGGCATGACGCGCGCGAGCGACATCGCGTGCGGCGCCGCGCACTCCATGCCAAAGACTTCCGCGATGCGCGGAAACGCCTGCTCCCACAGAAAGCAGTCGCCGTTGCTGACGTTGAAGATTTGATTTGCGGCCGCCGGATTTTGGCCCGCCCAGTGAACGGCCCTTGCCAGCAGTCCGGCATCGCACGCGTCCTTGAGATGACCGGTTGCGCCGGGAAAGCGCAATGCGAGCCCCAGCTCGCGGCTGATCGCCGCAAACAGACCGACCGTCAAGATCGTATTCATCGGACTGCCGACTGCGAAGCCGCAAACCGCCGGCGGCCGCAAGATCGTCCAATGCCATGGCTTGCCGCGTTGGCGCGCGCGCAGAAAGTCCTCCTGGTCGTAGTAGAAGTTCGGCGGCATCGTGCGCGGGTCGGTCTCGCGCGAAGGCACGCGCGGCGGCGGCCCAAGATGCACGCCATAGGCCTTGCCACCATGCATCAGTGCAATGTGCCGCAGCGCCGGCGAAGTCTCCTCGATCACATCAAGGAGGTTCTTGAGCATGGTGAGATTGACGCGAACATGGTCGGCTTCGGTCCAGCCCGAGACCAGCGACGGCTGCTCGTGCAGCGCCGCGAAGATGACATGCGTAATATCTCGATGGTCCCGCAGCGCCGCCCGGCACGACTCGGCATTCATCAGATCGGCGGATACGAATTGCGCGCGGCTGTCGAAGTCCGGCGCGCGCCGCGACAAGGCGATCACCTCCCAATCGGAAAGGCCGCTCAGATACTCGACGTTCGCGCGCCCGACGACGCCGAGAGCGCCGACAACCAAGGCTTTTGGCATTTGCGCGTTATCCCTCACCGCAAGTTGCGCGCACGGCAGCCGGTGGCTGCGCGTTGACGCCAATGACAATACTCGGTTTCAATCGTTCCGATATCCGATCTTCGCCGTCCGGCAATCCGAAATGACACCTATCAGGGGCTTGTCCGCACTTCACATTCTGCCCGATGATGCGCCGAATGCAATTGGGCCCGGTGATCGCGGTTTAGTCATGCCAACGAAAACTTCGCGTCGTTATCTGCTGAGCGGCTTGGCGGCCGTCGCAATGGCGAGTCTCGCCGCAACGCCCGCGCGGTCGGAATTTCCCGACCGCATGATCCGATGGATCGTGCCGTTCCCCGCCGGCGGCGGACTTGACGCGGTGACCCGGATCGTCGCCGGAAAACTCGCGGATAACATCGGCCAGACGGTCATCGTCGAAAACAAGACCGGCGGGTCCGGATTCATCGGAGCGGTCGCGCTCGCGCAGTCACGGCCCGACGGCTATACGCTGATGACGCAGGCACTCGGCATGTCGATGAATCCGGCGATCTATCAGAGCCTGCCCTACGATCCGATCAAGGACATACAGCCGGTCGCCCAGATCGGCGTCGTGCCCGTCATCATCGCGACCGGGCCGAAGGTCGAAGCCGCCACGCTCGCGCAATTCATCGCACTGGCAAAGTCCAATCCGCGCCGTTACAAGGGCGCGTCGTTTGCGACCGGGTCCGGCACGCTGATGCTCGAAATGTTTCGCCTGCAGGCCGGAATCGAAATGCCGATCGTACCCTATCGCGGTGTTGCCGATGCGGTGGCCGCCACAATCGCCGGCGAGACGGATTTGGTCATCATGGATGGTACCTCGGTCGTGCCGCATCTCAAGGCCGGACGCTTGCGCGGGCTTGCG
This sequence comes from Xanthobacteraceae bacterium, assembly GCA_041487815.1. GTDB lineage: Bacteria > Pseudomonadota > Alphaproteobacteria > Rhizobiales > Xanthobacteraceae > CANJBX01. The sequence goes on from JBGPOB010000169.1 coordinate 3,438, forward strand.
GTCGCCGCAGATAAGCGGCTCCCAGAAGTGGCCAATGTTCCCACCACGGGCGAGGCGGGGCTTGCGAACTACAAGATCGAGTTCTGGTATGCGGCCTTCACCCAGGGCGCGACCCCGCGGCCAATCGTCGAGCGGCTCAACGCAGAAATCAACAAGGCGGTCGCCGCAACCGACGTTTCCGACAAGCTCAAGGCCATCGGCCTCGCTCCCGTCAACCGAACCGCCGACGACTTCAGGGCGCAGCATTACCGCGAAATGCAGGAATGGGCGGACGTCGTCAAGCAGTCCGGTTTCAAGCCATTGGAGATTGCGCGGTGATTGCGGTTGCAACGCGGCGCCGATCAATTTGACGCATCGACAGGAGAATCCCGATGGCAGCCAAAAAGCGGGCCGAACCCTGGGGCGACAATGTTCTGGTCGAGTTCAAGGACCAGATCGCCTGGGTGTCGCTCAATCGCCCCGAAAAGCGCAATGCCATGAGCCCGGCGCTCAATCGCGAGATGCTTGAGGTTCTTGATGCGCTGGAGATCGACGATCGCTGCAAGCTGCTGGTGCTGACCGGCGTAGGCGAATCGTTTTCCGCCGGCATGGACCTGAAGGAGTATTTTCGCGAAGTCGACAATGCCACCGCGATCGAAGTGATGCGGGTGCAGCGCGCGTCGATGAGCTGGCAATGGCGGCGGCTAATGTATTTTCCGAAGCCCACGATCGCAATGGTCAATGGCTGGTGCTTCGGCGGCGGCTTTACGCCACTGTGCTCATGCGACCTTGCCATCGCCGCCGAGGAAGCAACCTTCGGGTTGGCGGAAATCAACTGGGGCATCATTCCGGCGGGCAATGTGACGCGCGCGGTCGCCGAAAAGATGACGACGTCCGACGCGCTCTATTATCTCATGACCGGCGAAACATTCGATGGACGCAAGGCCGCGGCGATGCGGCTCGTCAACGAAGCCGTGCCGCGTGCGAAGTTGCGCGAACGTACCGAGGAGTTAGCCCGCAAGCTTCTTGAGAAGAATCCGCATGTTTTGAGCGCGGTCAAGCACGCATACCGGCGCGTCAAGGACATGTCATGGGATGTTTCGGAAGATTATCTCTACGCCAAGGCGCAGGCGACCTACTCGACCGATCCCGAACACGGACGCAAGCACGGGCTGGAGCAATTCCTCGACGAAAAGTCGTACCGGCCAGGCTTGTCCAATTATCGCCGTGAAAAAAAATAGCTGGTTGCGGAGGCGAGGATGGATTTGAACCTCGCGGGACGCACGGCGCTCGTCACCGGCGCTTCCAAGGGCATCGGCCTTGCCATCGGCAAGTGGTTTGCGAAGGAAGGCGTCAACCTCTGCCTGATCGCGCGCTCGCAGGACGTGCTGGAGAACGAAGCCGCGGCGATCCGCGCCGCATGCCAGGTCAACGTGCAGACCATGACGGCGGACCTGTCCGACGCCGGCCGGCGCGCGAAGGTGTTTCAGGCGTTTCCCGACGTTGACATTCTCGTCAACAACGCGGGCGCGGTTCCGGGCGGCGCGATCGAGGACGTCGACGAAGCGGCCTGGCGCAAGGGCTGGGACCTCAAGGTCTTTGGCTACGTCGACATGACACGGCTGTACCTTGAGCGCATGAAGCAGCGGCGCCGCGGCGTCATCGTCAACGTCATCGGGGCGGGCGGCGAAAAGCTCACCTACGGCTATATCGCCGGCAGCGCCGGCAACGCGTCGCTGATGGCCTTTACGCGTACAATCGGCGGGACCAGTCCCGACTTTGGCGTGCGTGTGATTGGCGTCAACCCGGGTCCCGTCGCAACCGAGCGCGTCGAATATCTCGCGCGGCAGCGCGCTGCCAAGGCGGGCGACGAAAGCCGGTGGCGCGAAGGATTTTCAAAGATGCCGTTCGGGCGCCCGGCGACGACCGACGAGATCGCGGCGACGGTCGTATTTTTGGCGTCGGACCTGTCGTCTTATACGAGCGGGACAATCGTAACCGTTGACGGCGGAATGACCCATCGCGGGCAATTGGCGTGAGTGTCGGCGGCCTGCATTCTTAAACGAATTCGCTCAGTCACCGCTCATTCCCGCGCAAGCGGGAATCCAAGATGCGATTCCGGAGTTACGGTGCCGGGTCTCCGCTGGCGCGAGGACGAGCGGACTTCATTCGATTTTGAAAATCATCCGCTACACTTTCAGCCCCATCAGTCCGGCGAGCAGGTTGCGCTGAATCTGCGATGTGCCGGCCGCGATCGTGGCGGCGCGCGCATCGCGATAGTGCCGCTGCATGTCGAATTCCATGTTGTAGCCGAAGCCGCCGAAGATCTGCATGCCGGTGTTTGCCGCCTTGACGTAGGTTTCCGACGCCAGCAGCTTCGCCATCGTAATCTCGCGCAAGGCGTCTTTCCCTGACGCAACGATGGACGCGGCGCGCAGCGTCAGCGACCAGGCGGCTTCGACTTCGGTCTGCATGTCGGCCAGCATGTGCGCGATGGCCTGAAATGTTCCGATTGCCCGGTTGAATTGCTTGCGCTCGCTGGCGTAGCGCAGCGCCATTTCGAAGACGCCGCGTGCGCTGCCGCAGTCGCAAGCCGCAGCGGTCACGCGTTCGGCCTGCAAGCCTGCCATGACGCAGTTCCAGCCGTTGTTCTCGCCGCCAATCAGGCGATCGGCGGGAACCCGCACGTCATTAAATGTCAGCTCGTAGGTTCCGACCGAGCGACGCCCCAGCATGTCGAGCTTGCGCACGTCCAGTCCCGGAGACTTGTTGTCGACGAGAAACAGCGACATGCCCTGACGATAGTGCACCTTCGGGTCGGTCTTGACATAGACGTTGATGAAATTGTTGTCCGCGCCCGCGCCGGTCGCCCAGATCTTTCGCCCATTGATGACGTAATGGTCGCCCTCGCGACGCGCATGCGTGCGCATGGCGCCGATGTCGGACCCGGCGTCCGGCTCCGACATCGAAATCGTCATTCTGATCTTGCCAGTCAGGAGTTTTGGCAGCCAGTGGCGCTTCTGCGCCTCCGATCCCATGCGCAGGACGTTGAGGCCGCAGAAGAGGCTGCCGCCGAAGGCCATGACGACGTCGGAACTCGGGACCGACAGTTCCTCGGCGACGATGGCGAGGTCCACGATAGTGCAGCCAAGGCCGCCGTAGTCTTCGGGGAACGGCAGCCGGAACATGCCGGCTTCGACCCATGCATCGTAGAGCGCGTATGGGTATGCGCGTTCGCGATCGAGGTGACGAACGTAGTCGGGGGTCGCAACACGTTGCGTCAACTTGCGCGCGGTGTCGCGCAGCATTTCCTGCTCGTTGGTCAGATTGAAGTCCATTCGGCGTCTAAAGCGTCTCCCTGAACAGTCGCGTGAACAGCCCGCGAATCCATTTGGTGCCCGGTTCGCGATGCATGCGCTCGTGCCAGTATTGGTAAATCTCGATTTTTGGCAACTTGATCGGCGGCGTCACGATTTGCAGGTCGAGATCGTGCGCCAAAACCGTTGCGATCGACATCGGCAAGGTCGCGATCGCGTCGGTGTGCTTGGCCAAAACCGCGGCGCTGATGAACATGGGTACCCGGCAAATGATGTTCGCCTCGGGTACGAAGCCTTCGATGGCGCGTTCGGCGAGCAGATGCGCATGGCCGGTCCCGGCGGCGGAAACGAGCACGTGCTTCTCCGCCGCGAACGCGCTCGGCGCCGGCTCAGCCCCGATGCGCGGATGGTTTTTGCGTACGACCGATACGTACCGTTCGGTCCATAGCGGTTGCCGCCGTATCGCCTTGGTGAGCGCCGGAAACGAACCCATCGCGAAATCGACCTTGCCCGATACCAGCCAGGATTCGAGATGTTCGACATCGAGTTGCAGGACGCGCAGCCGGACGTTGGGTGCTTCCTCGGCCAGCCGATTGACGAGCGAAGGAAGCAACTTGATGACGCCGGCATCGACCACGCAGAAGTTAAAGGTCCGGTCCGACGTTTGTGGGTCGAAGGGAACGTGCTCGCTGTGCAACGCGCGCATGCGCTCAAGAATGGCGCTGACCGGCGCCTGCAGTTCGAGCGCCTTCGGCGTCGGCTCCATGCGCAAAGCCACGCGCACGAACAGCGGATCGTCGAAATAGCGCCGTAAGCGCGCCAGCGTCTTGCTGAGCGCCGGCTGCGTGACATTCAGGGTTTGCGCGGCACGGGTAAGGCTGTGCTCGCGCAACAGCACCTCGAGCACCGCCAGGTGGTGCAGGTCGAGCTCGGTATTATGACGGCGCGGAATAGTACTCATATCGTCAATATTATAGTTTAGACCGGGCAATGGGCGTAGGCTAGTGTCTCGAATCCGAAGTTCGCTTTGTCTTGCAGTGCCGTCGTGAGCGAACTTCGGATTCAAAGAGACACTAGCAACTATAGGTTTCTAGTGTGGTTTTGGTTCAGAAGTTCCCTTGATGGAATAGCGGCGACAATAAAGAGAACTTCTGAACCACCAC
>JBGPOB010000170.1:0-7893 GCA_041487815.1 Xanthobacteraceae bacterium
GCGAATGGTCGTCGGCGCGCGAGCACCGCAACGAACCCGACCCGAATTCGCCATTTGCGAAACTCGCCGCACTCAAGGCGCAGCTTGAGGCCAAGGATCAGTAGGCGATGGCGTCAGCCGATGCGCGGCTGGTGAAGCACGCGGCGGAGGCGACTGTGCGTGCCGTTTCGCTTGGCTGCATTTGACATGGCAACGGCCGTAATGCCGATGGATCGCCAGCGCATCGATAAATGGCTTTGGCACGCGCGCGTGGTGCGCACGCGCTCCGCCGCCGCCGCGCTCGCCCAGTCCGGCCACGTGCGCCTCAACGGCGAGCGGGTCGCGGCGGCGAGCCGCGCGGTCAAACCCGGCGATATCGTCACGATCGCGCTCGACCGGCAGGTGCGCGTGCTGAGAATCCTGGCGTTTTCGGAGCGCCGGGGAACCGCCGCAGCCGCGCGCGCGCTGTTTGAGGACCTTGCCCCGCCCACCGCGCCAACCGCCGCGCCGCGCGCCGGCACGGCGCGCCCGACCAAGCGCGACCGTCGCGCCATCGACCGCTTCACCGGACAACAGGACGTTTGATCGCACCCGACCTGCCGAGACCCGACCTGCCGAGATCCGGCATGCCAAGTCCCGGGATGCCAAGTCCCGCAAAGCTCCGGACGGGCGGGCCTTGCTTGCAGCAATGGCGCCCATAGGTTAGCAGGCCGGGGGTGCGGTGGGGTCGAACATGGGACTGTCGGTTTAGTGCCCGGCCGCATTCTTAATCCTCCAGCGCGGCGGGCAATCCAGGCGACTGACCGGCGACCTGTCCAGCGCGTGCCTGACCAACTTGGATTGAATCGGGATGCCCTGCGAACATATTGATTTTGGCGGTGATCTTATCCGACCTTGGTTCACCCGCCGCAGCGGGCTTCGCGTAGGCGATAACGTCGGCAAGTTTTTGGGATCACACCCGAACTGGCGCGCGGGCCGCGGGTTTGGCGGCGGGAGTATGCCATGACCTACGTCGTCAACGACAAGTGCATCAAGTGCAAGTACATGGACTGCGTCGAGGTTTGCCCCGTCGACTGCTTCTACGAGGGCGACAACATGCTCGTGATCCATCCTGACGAGTGCATCGACTGCGGCGTATGCGAGCCGGAATGTCCGGTCGAGGCGATCCGCCCCGACACCGAGACCGGGCTCGAAAAATGGCTCGGCATCAATGCCGAATTCGCCAAGACCTGGCCGAATATCACGATCAAGCGCGACCCGCCGGCGGATGCCAAGGAATGGGAAGATGTTCCCGACAAGTTCGAAAAACACTTCTCGCCGGAGCCCGGGCAGGGAGACTAGGCGGCGTTTGGCGGCGATTGGCCGGGTCCGGCGACTTTCTTTACCAAGTTTAAGATTTTAATACCCTCAAATTGCCTTGAAATGCCGGGTTGCGTCACCGCAAGGCTTTGATTTTTGCGGAAAATGTGCTATATATCTATGTATAATGAATGATTAATCGAAACGGCTGCGATCGGCTCCCTGCGGGGAGCATTTTTTGTCGGCTGATTTCACGGGGAAATGTCTAAACAGGGGCGTGAAGTTTCACGCAACGGCAGTGGCAGGCAAGACGCGTCATAAGTCAAGAAACGCCGGTTCCGCGAGGTCCGGGTCAAAAAAGACGGCAAAATCGACCCCGGCCAACCGCCGCAGGGTTTCGCATGCCCCTGCCGGGAGTCGCCGGCGCGGGGCTTCCGTGGCTAAGCCGGCCGGTCGCGCTCGACCGGACGGGCAAGGAGTTCCGCAGGTAATGACTGCCAAGAAGACCACCCAACGACATGGCTTCAAGACCAACGAGTTCATCGTCTATCCGGCGCATGGCGTCGGGCAGATTTTGTCGATCGAGGAGCAGGAAGTCGCCGGGCTGACGCTCGAGCTGTTCGTCATCACCTTCATCAAGGACAAGATGACGCTGCGGGTGCCGACCACCAAGATCGAGACCGTCGGCATGCGCAAGCTCGCGGAAGGTCCGCTGGTCAAGCGCGCGCTCGAAACGCTGAAGGGCCGCGCCCGCGTCAAGCGCACCATGTGGTCGCGCCGCGCCCAGGAATACGAGGCCAAGATCAACTCCGGCAACATCGTCGCGATTTCGGAAGTCGTGCGCGATCTTTTCCGCTCCGACACGCAGCCTGAGCAGTCCTATTCCGAGCGCCAGCTTTATGAGGCGGCCCTCGACCGGCTGTCGCGCGAGATCTCGGCGGTGCAGCGCATCACCGAGACCGAGGCGGTGAAGGAGATCGAGGCCGCGCTCGCCAAGGGCCCGCGCCGCGGCGCGCCCAAGCCCGAGGAAGTGGTCGAGGAAGAGGCGGCGTAAGCCGCGCGACGCTTCACAACGAATAGAAAAAGCCCGGCCGCGAGGCCGGGCTTTTTTGATTCAAAATGCAAGACGCAATAGGGCACCGCATTACGCCATTCATCGACAGCAAATGGGCGGATAGTGTCGTGGCGCAGGTCGTTGGTCGTCCACTATAATCGGGACCGGTCGAGGCCCTTGTTCTATTCTTCGCACGACGCTCGATCCGGAGATCGCCATGTCCATCGCCACGTCCAGTGTTGCGGAGCAGACCAGAGTCAAAATTCCCGATTTGCCCGCGCTCTATCAGCGCGCAGACCAGCTCGGGGTCACGCCAGGATGGGTGCCGCGCGAGAAGCCGATTTTTTGGCCGCAACCCAAATCGCAATTCGTTGCGGCGCGCTGGTCATATCGCGACATCAAAGAAGCGCTTGAGGCAGCCGGCAGCTTGATCGACGTGACCCTCGCGGATCGCCGTAATCTGATCCTGCGAAATCCTTTTCCCGGAAACAATTTTGAGACAGCACGAACATTTGCCTGCGCCTATCAAATGATCCTTCCCGGCGAGTTGGCGCCGTCGCATCGCCATGCCTCGCACGCGCTTCGCGTCATCATCGACGCCAAGGGTGCGTTCTCGATTGTCAATGGCGAGAAGATGCCGATGGAAACCGGCGACGTGGTGCTCACGCCCGGATGGTGCTGGCATGGACATGGTCATTCAGGCGATCAAGCGGCCTATTGGTTCGACGGTCTCGACATCCCCGTAACGCAATTGCTCGAGCCGATGTTCTTTGAAGAGCACCCGCAAAAATACGAGAAGATTGAGCGCGTTGTTGCAAGCTCGCCGTTCCGCTTCACGCGCGATGCAATGGCAAAGCGCCTCGACGCCGCACATCCGGATACTGACGGCTTTCACGGACCGCGGATAATTCTGGACTCTCCCGATATCCCCACGATGCTCCTCACGATGGAACGCCTGACCGCGGGACATGCAACCCGACGACAGCGCTCAACGGCCAATCAGGTGTTTGTTGTTGCACGCGGGAAGGGCGAAACCAGCGCCGGCGAAACAAAGCTCACCTGGGACAGGGGTGATGCCTTCGTCATTCCGACATGGACGACCTATGAACACCGGGCCGCGTCGGATGTAGAGCTGTTTTGCATGTCTGACGAACCTCTGATGCGGTTCGCGAAGTACTACCGGTTCGAAGCCGGTTGATTTGGCAGTGGCACTCCGCGGGATGGGTTTCGCTGCGCTCAACCCATCCTACGAATTGTCTGCGCATTTTTGGCGCCCTAAAAAAACCGGTTCTTCGGCCTTGGCAACCCGAGATGCTCGCGCAGGGTCTTGCCTTCGTACTCGCGCCGGAACAGGCCGCGCTTCTGCAACTCGGGGACCACGCCGTCGACAAAATCATCGAGCCCCGCGGGCAGGTAGGGGAACTGGACGGTAAATCCGTCGCTGCCTTCCTTGGCGAGCCATTCCTCCATCTCGTCCGCGATCATCTTCGGCGTGCCGAGCATCGCTAGCCCGCCGAAGCCGCCGAGGCGCTGCGCCAGTTGACGGACGCTGAGATTGTCGCGCTTGGACAACGCAATCGTGCGCTCGCGCGCGCTCTTGCTGGCGTTACTCTCGGGGATTTCCGGCAGCGGGCCGTCGGGATCGAACTTTGAGGCATCGTGGCCGAGCGCGATCGAGAGCGAGGCGATGCCGTTGGCGTAATGCACCTTGCTGTCGACCAGCGCGCGCTTCTCGCGCGCCTCGTCGAGGGAAGCGCCGACGAACATCATGCAGCCCGGCAGGATTTTGATTTGCTCGGGCGAGCGGCCGATTTTCGCAGCGCGGCCCTTGACGTCGGCATAAAACTCGCGCGCCTCGGCGAGATTGTTTTGGCCGGTGAACACCGCTTCCGCCGTTTCGGCGGCAAGCTGGCGTCCGGCCTCGGAGGCGCCCGCCTGCACGATCACCGGCCAGCCTTGCACCGGGCGCGCGATGTTGAGCGGCCCGCGCACCGAAAAATATTTGCCCTTGTGGTTGAGCACGTGCAGCTTGCCGGGATCGGAGTAGATGCCGGTTGCGACGTCGCGCACGAACGCATCGTCGGCCCAGGAATCCCAAAGCCCGGTCACCACGTCGTAGAACTCGCGGGCGCGGCGGTAGCGCTCGCCGTGTTCCATGTGCTCGTCGAGGCCAAAGTTCAGCGCCGCGTCGGGGTTCGACGTGGTGACGATGTTCCAGCCGGCGCGGCCATTGCTCAGGTGGTCGAGCGAGGCGAAGCGGCGTGCGACGTGATAAGGCGCATCGAACGTGGTCGAGCCGGTGGCGACGAGGCCGATGCGCTCGGTGACGGCGGCGAGCGCGGACAACAGCGTAAATGGCTCGAAGGATGTGACGGTGTGGCTGCGCTTGAGCGCCTCGATCGGCATGTTGAGCACCGCCATGTGGTCGGCCATGAAAAAGGCGTCGAACTTGGCGCGCTCCAGCCGCTGCGTAAAATGCTTGATGTGCCCAAAATTGAAATTGGCATCCGGATAGGCGCCGGGATAGCGCCAGGCGCCGGTGTGCAGGCTCACGGGGCGCATGAAGGCGCCGAGATGCAATTGGCGGGGCTTTGTCATGCGTTCGTTCCGTCTCGATGCGGCCTTGCGTCGCGCCGCCGCGCGCCCGCCACATCGAGGCAGCCGCCGGCTTCACGCCAGCCGATGCCTCCACAACGCATTCGACGTGTCAAGAAACGACAGCGTTACGGGGCAATGACGAGGACAGTGGTCTCAGACCGGCCGTTTGCGCGCGAGCGTGCTTGGCGCCGCTACTCGACCACGATCTTGATCTGTTCGCCGGGCTTGAGACGTGCGCCGGCGGCGAGCCCGTTGAGGATGCGAAAGCGCTCCGCCGGATGATCGAGGTGCGCCATGCGGCGGGAGGCGAACGTATCGATGCTGTCGCCCGGCTTGACGGTCACGACGCGCACGCGCAGCGGCCGTGCCGCCCGCATTTCGGCGCGCGTCAGGCGCCGGAAGGTCTCGAGCGATGCGCGGAACTCGCGGTCGGCTTCCGGAGTCATGACCTTCGCGGCATAGATGAACCGGTAGATGTCGCTGCCAAAACGCACGGCAAAGAGCCGGAACGACCATTGTTCGGTCTTGGCGCTGGCGGCGGCCGCCGGAAATCCATTGATCGAAAATTCCTCGGTGGAGCCATTGTCGACGCTGTCGAGCCAGCCGGAAGTCAGGTATCCGGCCAGCGTCTGCTCGGTGGGCACGCGCACCACATCGAGCCGCATCGCCTGCGCGCCGTCGTCCTTGACGCCGAGCACGGCCTGGGCGGTGTTGTCGAGCGTGAAGCCTGGCGGCGCGGTAAACGTGAAACCGAGCCGCGGATGGACAAAACGGCGGCTGCGGACAAATCCTTCCGCCGGATCTTCGCCGTAGACGGCGCCATTGATGCTCGCGAGATAGGCGGCGCGATCGCGTTCCCCGGCGCCCGGCGCGAAATATTGGCGGGCGTTGAGCTGTACATTGGCAATGCGTTCGGGTGTCGCCGGATGCGAAGCCGTGAAATCGACCGAATGCAGCCCGCCACCGGACGATCCGGTCCTGAGCTCGGCATTGCGGCCCATGGAGGTGAGGAAGCGCGCGGCGCCGTACGGATCGTAGCCGGCGCGGGCGGCAATGCCAACGCCAATGCCGTCGGCTTCGAATTCCTGCGCGCGCGAGAAGCTTGCCATCGCGATTTTCGACTTGGCGAGCGCCAGCGCGCCGGCCATCGGATCGCTCAGGACGTCGCTGACGACGTTCGAGACCATCGCGGTATGACGCTCCTGGTCGGCGCGGATGGCGGCGTGGTCGGCGATCACATGCGCCATTTCGTGGGACAGAACGGAAGCCAATTCGGAGGTGTCATTGGCGAGCGCCAAGAGGCCGCGCGTGACGTAAAGCTGGCCGGACGGCAGCGCGAACGCGTTGATCGCCGGCGAATTGAGCAGGATGACCTTGTATTTCAGGTCGGGCCGCTCGGATGCCGCCACCAGCCGGTCAACGGTGCGCACGACCAAGGCCTCGAGCGGCGGGTTTTCGTAGGTGCCGCCGTTGGCGGCCAGAATGCGCGCATGCTCGCGGGTGGCGGCCGGCTGCGCCTGCGTCTGCTTCGGCGGGTCGGGCAGGACGATGCTGCCGGTCGCCGGAGGAAACCACGACGAACAGCCGGCGAGCGCCAGCGCCAGCATCGCGGCTGCAACGATTTTCGCGCCGTCGCTTCCGACGGAACGCGATCGGCCAGCCAAGATCTTGAACCGGCGCCCGATCTTGAACCGGCGCACGAGATCGTCCGCCAAGTCTTGTGCGCCCCAAAAGCCTGACCTGCCCGAAAAGCGTTGCGGCTTTTCGAGATAACGCCCCGGCTCCCGCCGTCCTTGCGCCTGTCGCTGCCCCACGGTCCCCACGGTCCTCACGCTACTCTACAGCACGGCAGTTTCAGATAAAATCACCTGCACCTGCTAACCTATTATTCTTGCGCATGATCTTATCGGAAAAGTCTTCAACTTTCCGGCATTGCGCCCAAGCCCTGCGGCGATCATCGCCCGGCCCGGATCAATCCTGCCCGTGCGGGGATAGTCTAGCGCCCATCGGCGAACTCGATCTGCTCCGGTATCGTCGCCTCGATCCAGGGGCCGCCGCGCTCCTCGATCCAGCCTCGCACCCTCACCGTGCGGCCTTCAAGCTTTTTTGGCTTGACGCCCGCCGCTGTGAACTTCCGCTCGTTCCGCTTCAAGATCGTGACGGTAAAATCCTCCGACCAGCGCCGGCCAAAGTTGACATAGACGGTGCCGCCTTGTTCGCGCACCGACAAGACCTTACCCTCGACGATTGCAAAACGTCCCCGTGCGGCAAGCACCTCATTAAAATTTTGCGCCGACTTTATGTCATAAGATGGATCGGCCCACAGCCCGATCTTGGCCGCCCGCGCGGCCCGCTCCGCGGCGGAAAGCATTGCGCGGCAAACACTATCGCCGCCGCGCGGGGAAACGAAGGCGAGCCCGCGCGCCACAATTTCCGCCTCGATCGAGCGCGATGTGGCTTCCTCCGCCGCAAAGGCACGCATCATGAGGCGGCCATAGCGATCGCGCGCGGGTTTGAGCGGGCTCAGCGCCAGTTCGCGCCCGATGACAAGTTCCGCCAGCGCGGCCTGCGCGCGCGCATCGGGCGCCTCGATCGCCGCCAGCCGCACCGCGCGGCCGTCCGCGAGGGTGAAGGTGCGGCCGTCGATCACCGCCGCGACCTTGGCGACGATGGCGTCGCGCGGCGCGCAGGGTTCGCCGGCGGCGGCCGCGGCTTTGGTCGCCTGCGCGCAAGCCGGTGAGGGCGCGACGAAGCAGGCCGCGAGCAGGGACGCTGCGAGGAAAAACGCCGCGAGGCGGCGCGCGCCGACGTGGAGATTCGCGAAGGCCGAACGCGGGACCATCGGCGCAGCATAACGCATGGCAACGGCGCGCGTCATTTCGAAAGCGGCGCGTGGTGCGGCAGGCGTTGGCCTGTGCTAGATCGGGGCCGAGCGGTCCCGTAGCTCAGCCGGATAGAGCAGC
>JBGPOB010000171.1:0-7883 GCA_041487815.1 Xanthobacteraceae bacterium
GGCGCCGGGCACGACGCGCACCAGCACATGCGTTGCTTCGCCGGAACCGAGGCCGATATAGCCTCGGGCGCGCGTCGGGGTCGTGAAAACATAGGGCGTCGTCGTGAAGGCGCGGATGCCGTCCGTCAGCGCCGCCACGCGCGCCACCCTGCCCTCGATCTCGGCGGTATCGCCGATTCTGCTGACGCCGAGATCGGAAAGATAGGTCCTGTCGATGATGACGCCATCGGAAATCGCCATATCGCCGAGGGTTCCTTCGGCGATGTTCCAGGGGATCAGCCCGCGTCTGGCGTCAGTGCCGATGATGACAACCGTCGCGGTTTCACCGTTGGGTTTGCGCCACTCCATGAACCCGACGACGAGGGGCGTTGCATCGACGACGCCTGCGACCGACAGCGCCACGGCACGCTCGCCGCCGTCCAGCGCCGAGGCTTCCTCGAAGCTCTTGGCGCCCTTCGGGACAATCCACAAGTCGGCCTCGGCGCGGTCGATCATGCTCGAGATCTGCCGCGAAAAGCCCAGGTAAAGGCCAAGCTGGACCATCACCAGAATGATCGCGAAGCCAATGCCGATGAGCGTCGCGACGAAGCGAATGCCGTCATGAAACAGGTTGCGCAACGCCAGCGTGAATATCATCGGGCACCAAAGTCGCGCATCGTTTGAAAAATTCAGACGGCCGCAAAGTGCAAAGTACCGAAAAATATGCGCCACCATAGGATTTTTGCGACGCCCGCACCAATGTCGCGACGGCGCGTGACGACGCATGGTAAACGGCATAAAGGCGTGAAAATTCATTAGTTCGACGGGTTCGCGGATGCCGGCCGGGCATTGCCGGGCTTCTAGCCCGCCTTGCCCAGCCGCACGAGCGAAAATTGCCCCATCGGCGGCATCGGCCGCCGCTCGATCAGCCGCACCGACTTGGCGCGATCGATCCAGGTCGCGATCCGGGCCCACGGAAATTCCGGGCGCCAGCCGAGCCGGCGCGCGACCGGCGCGAACATTCGTTCAAACACATAGCGCGGCCCGCGGTCGGCGCCGATGTGATTGATCAGAATGATCTCGCCGCCCGGCTTGGTGACGCGCACGAATTCGTCGAGCGCGGCGTCGGGATTGGGCACGGCCGTAATCACGTACTGCGCGACCACGACATCAAAACTCGCGTCGGCAAACCCGAGCTTCTCCGCGTCCATCACGGCGAGGCACTCGACGTTGCGCAGATCCTGCTCGGCGACGCGCTGGCGTGCGCGTTGCAGCATCGGCTCGGAAATGTCGACGCCGACTATCTGGTTCTGGCGCGAAAAATCTTCAAGCGAAATCCCGGTGCCGATGCCGACGTCGAGAATACGCCCGCCGACGGCCTCGGCGGCGGCGATCGAAGCCTTCCGGCCGGCATCGAACACGGCGCCGAACACGAAGTCATAAATCGGAGCCCAACGCGCGTAGGCGCGGTTGAGCGCGGCCTGGTCGAGTGTGTCCCGGTCGCGCCGGCGCTCACCGCTCATCGTCGATTGGTTCTTAACCGCGCGTAGCGACGGACGGGGTGAATTCGACGGAACGAGCAATCATCTCGGCAGCCGGAACGGCGCTTGCGATGAAGCCGCCGCCGAGAACACGCGCTTGCCCGGACGCTGCGTCGTAAAAGGCGCAGGCCTGGCCTGGCGCAACACCCTCCTCGACGTCAACCAATTCGACTTCGCAATGGCCTTCTCGAAGGCTAAGCCATGCCGCCTGCGGCGGCCGGGTAGATCGCACCTTGACAAAAACATCGATACGCCCGCGCGCCAGCGCGTGATCGAGCGCTCCATCGCCAATCCAGTTGACGTCGCGCAGCCGCATGCGCGCCGTTCGCAACGCCGAACGTGGCCCGACAATGACGCGCCGCCGCGCGGCGTCGAGCCGCACGACATACATCGCCGCGCGCGCCGCGATCCCAAGGCCGCGACGCTGCCCAACCGTGAAGTGAATAATGCCGTCGTGGCGTCCGAGGACCTTGCCATCAAGGTCGACGATGTCGCCCGGTTCGGCGGCGCCGGGCAACAGCCGTTCGATGATGTCGGTATAGCGGCCGCTCGGCACAAAGCAGATGTCCTGACTGTCGGGCTTGTCGGCGATCGAAAGGCCAAACCGCCGCGCGACCTCGCGCGTCTCGGCCTTGGCGCGATTGCCGAGAGGAAACCGCAGCAATTCGAGTTGGGAGCGCGTCGTTGCGAACAGGAAATAGCTCTGGTCGCGCTCGGCCTCGCGCGCGCGATAGAGCCCGCGGGTACCGTCAGACTGGCGGCGCGAAGCGACATAGTGTCCGGTGGCGAGCACCTTCGCATCAAGCTGGCGCGCGGTGTTGAGAAGATCGTGGAATTTGATCGACTGGTTGCAGTCGACGCACGGCACCGGGGTCTCTCCCGCCACATAGCTCTCGGCGAAGCGGTCGATGACCGCCTGCTTGAAGCGGCTTTCGTAATCGAGCACGTAATGCGGAATCCCGATGCTCGCGGCGACCATGCGCGCATCGTGAATGTCCTGTCCGGCGCAGCAGGCGCCCTTGCGGTGGGTGGCTTCGCCATTGTCGTAGAGCTGCAGCGTGACGCCGATGACGTCGTAGCCCTCGGCCGTGAGCAATGCGGCCGTCACCGAGGAATCGACGCCGCCCGACATGGCGACAACCACGCGGGTGTCCTGCGGCCGACCTTCGGTTTCAAGGCTGTTGAGCATGATCCTTACTATAGGTGTCGAACCGGGAGGTGCAATGCAGCGTGGCCTGGAATCGCCTGAAGCATGCGGCAAATGTTGCCGCGCCCCTGCAAGCCCTGCCCGGCAGGCTTCCATCCTACGCCGGTGCGGCCGATTCAAAGCGCTGAAAAATAACAGCTTTATTGTTCCGCGGGGGTGGCCCGCCGTTTGCTTCGAAGGGCACGCAGGTGCCTGCGAACTTCGGGAGCTGTCGTGCCAAGTCTTATGCCACACGTCCAGCCGGCGCCGGCTCAGCCGGTTCATGCGCAGATCGAGCGTCGTGGCGCCGAGCCTTCCAAGACTGCGTTTGCCGATCTGCTTGACGTCGGCACAATCCAGCCGGACCCGAACGCGGCGCCAACGCGCACCAGCCGCAACCATCAGCCGCAGCAGCCGGCAAAAGACAGTGACACTGCGCCGACCGCGAACGCAGCCGGTGGCGGGCAGGATTACGCCGGCGACACCAACGCCGCCGCCCAGAATTCGGCGACGCCGGCAACGCCAAACGATGCCAACACAACGTCCGACGCGGAGGCGGCAACACCAGCCGAGGCGCTGGTTGGCGACGGTGACGCCGACAACGCGAAAGAATCCGATTCACCACCCACCCAATCAGACGCATCTAGCGACCTCGCCAATACGGCGGCTGTGGACGCTTTGGCAACACCGGTAGTTCAGACTCAGGCAGCGACGGTCGCAACCGTTGTCCCGGTTGCCGCCCCACCCGTTCTTCTGCAATCCGCCGTCGGCGCTGCCACGTCGATGGCCGGGCAGAATTCCGCGGTCGAAGTATCAGCGGCAGCTGCGAATGTTCCCGGCGTGACACTGGCGTCAGCGCCGGCCGCCTCCGCGATCTCCGCCGCGCTGGTGGCGTCCAGTCCCAAATCCAGCGCCGGACCGCAATTCAATCTTGCCGATGGCGCGCAAGCGTCCAGCGCGGCCGCTTCGGACCCGACGGCAAATCCCAATTCCGCCCCAGAGGATGCCGCAGCGAGCGCGGCAATGCCGCCCGCTGAGCAGGCTGAGCATCTGGACAACTCGATCAAGAGCGCCGAGATCGACAAGTTCCCCGGCGGCCAGGACACAAAAGATTCCGGTGCGGACAAGCTGAGCGTCAATCCCGTCGAAGCGGCGACGACAACGGAAACTCTTCTCGCGGCCCATTCCAACGCCGCCGCGCAGACCGCCAGTTCGACAACCGCGACGTCGGCGGCCGCGCAGCCACCGCCCGCAGCAGGATTACAGACGGTCGTCATACCGATGGGCGTCCCCCTCGCCGGTCTTGCGGTCGAGATCGCCACGCGATCAAGGGATGGCAAAAACCGGTTTGAAATCCGCCTGGATCCGCCGGAACTCGGGCGCATCGACGTGCGCCTCGACGTTGACCGCCACGGCAACGTGACGTCGCGCCTCGTGGTCGAGCGCGCCGACACACTCGACCTGCTTCGCCGCGACGCCGCAAGTCTTGAACGCGCGCTCTCAGACGCCGGGCTGAAGACGGGCGATAACAGCCTGCAATTTTCGCTGCGAAACCAGAGCTTCGCCGGCGACAATCGCCGCGACGCGCCGATGACCAACTTCAATCGCATCCTTGTGCCGACTGGCGATCCGATTCAGCCCGAACCCGCGCGCTATCGTCTCGCCCGCCTCGGCGGCATTGATATCCGCGTCTAGGAGACGACCATGGCAACCGCTGCGATCAACCCCGGAATCAGCTCCACAGTCACGGCGGCAGTCACTGGAAACACCGCGGCCGCGGCGGTGGCCGCCGTTACCGATAAGAATTCCATTGCCGGTAATTTCACGGCCTTTCTGCAGCTGCTGACGACGCAGCTCAAGAACCAGAATCCGCTTGACCCGCTCGACACCAACCAGTTCACGCAGCAGCTTGTTCAATTCGCGCAGGTCGAACAGCAACTGAAATCGAACGATCAGCTCGCCACCTTGGTTTCCTTGCAAAGGACCGCGCAGCAGACGCAGGCGCTCGGATTCGTCGGGACGACCGTTGCCGTCGATGGCGCCACCGCGAATCTGACGAATCATCAGGCGCAATGGTCGTTCACCCCGGCCAAGCCGGCCTCCGCAACCATCACCATTGCCAGCGCGACCGGCCAAACGGTTTATTCCAGCAATTACACCGTGCAGGCCGGCCAGCAGGACTTCGTCTGGGATGGGCGCGGCAATGACGGCACGCAATGGCCCGACGGCGCCTACAAGATGACGGTGACCGCCAAAGACGCCAACGGCCAGTCGGTTGGTGTTTCAACCGAAGTCGAAGGCAAGGTCGATTCGGTCGACCTCACGCAAAATCCGCCGGTTCTGTCGATCGGCGACCAGAAATTTACCCTCGACAAGATCAAGCGGGTCACCCGCCCCGCGGCCTGAACGGAGCGAAGCGCGCCGCTGAACGGGTTGCCCTGATGCGGCCGCCCGGTGTGCTGCAAAGCCGCGGCTCCCGGCCGAAACCCCATGTCCTTGGCCCTGGATGGCACATTGCATCCATCAACGGCGCCCGGATGGCGTGGCCGGTTTTGCATTTGTTCGAAGGTTTACGCGCTGCTTAGGTAAATTTTAAGTCGCGAACGGTAAATTGCGCGGCGTTCGTCAGTACAGTGCGTGAGAGTATTTATGACCGACCCCCACCGCCCGAGGGTAAAGTATGTCATCGGGCCCGACGGCAGCCCGCTGACCATCGCTGATTTGCCCGCGCCGGGTACCAAGCGCTGGGTGATCCGCCGAAAGGCTGAGGTCGTGGCTGCAGTGCGCGGCGGACTTTTGTCGCTCGAAGAGGCGTGCAGTCGTTATACCCTCACCGTCGAAGAATTCCTGGCATGGCAGTATTCCATCGACCGCCATGGGCTTGCCGGGCTGCGCACGACGCGGATCCAGCAATACCGGCAATAAGCCTGTAATCGTTATCGATTCCGGCGCGACGGCGCGGTTATTGGCGACCGCGGGACTGCGCGCGCTGGCGCCCGCGCGATGCGGCCGAATGGCCGGCATGACCCGTACCGAAACTTGATCGCCACTCGGCAAGTCCACAATCCGCCCGCGCCTGCAACCCATCCAACAGCGTTGCTGTTCGATCTGCCGACCGATGCGCGATCAGCGCCCATGCCGCGCCTTTTGGAATGTCCATCGCCGGCGGCCTTGTCGTTAACGAAATTGAAACCATGAACCCGGCAAAACTTGCCGGGTCGGGTGCGAATGCCCGGCGGGAATCACGGCAAGTCCGAGGCGCGCGGTGCAGGGTCTATTACAATTCGTCAGGACGCTCGGAGCAGCGCGGCTCGCCGCAATGGGCGCGGTCACCGCGACTCTGATCGGCTTTTTCGTCTTCATCATCCTGCGCGTTACCGCGGTGCCGATGACGCCGCTGTTCACCGACCTGTCGCTCGAGGATTCAACCGCGATCGTCAAGGACCTCGACCGCCAAGGCATCGAATACGAGATCAAGAAGGATGGCGCCATGATCATGGTGCCACAGGACCGCGTCACGCGCCTGCGGATGAAGCTCGCCGAGGGCGGCCTGCCCAAGGGCGGCGGCGTGGGCTACGAAATTTTCGACAAGTCCGATGCGCTCGGCACCACCAGTTTTGTGCAGAATATCAATCACCTGCGCGCGCTCGAAGGCGAGCTGGCGCGCACCATCCGCTCGCTCGATCGCGTGCAGGCCGCGCGCGTGCATCTCGTGCTGCCGGAACGCCCCTTGTTTTCCCGCGACAAGGTCGAGGCGTCCGCGTCGATCGTCCTGAGGGTGCGCGGCGCGCTGGAAATGCAACAGGTTCGCGCGGTCCGGCATCTTGTTGCCTCCGCCGTCAACGGCCTCAAGCCGCAGCGCGTCTCGATCGTGGACGAGACCGGGCGTCTGCTGGCCGATGGCACGATCGACGACCCAAACGCCGAGGGCCCGGGCGGCGATGACCGCCGGGTGACGATGGAACGGCGACTGCGCGAGCAAATCGAATCGATCGTCTCCTCCGTCGTCGGCTCCGGCCGCGCGCGCGTCAACGTGACCGCCGATTTCGACTTCAACCGCATCACGCAGACGTCGGACCGCTACGATCCGGAAGGTCGCGTGCTGCGTTCGAGCCAGTCGCGGGAGGAATCCACCGGCTCGACCGACGGCAATCAGGGCCAGGTCTCGGTCGGCAACGAATTGCCTGGCGCCAACAATCAGACCGGTCAGAACAACACCGCGCGCGATCAAAGCAAGAAATCGGAAGAGATCGTCAATTACGAGATTTCGCGCACGACCAAGACCGAGGTCGTCGAAGGCGGCCGCATCAACAAGGTCGCCGTAGCGGTGCTCGTCGACGGCAGCTACGCCAAGAACGACAAAGGCGAGGTTGCCTATCAGGAACGCCCGAAAGAGCAGCTCGACCGTATTGCGGCGCTGGTGCGCTCGGCCATCGGCTTCGACGCCAAGCGCGGCGATCAGGTCGAGGTCGTCAATCTGCGGTTTGCCGACACGCCGGTGCAGCCGGTCAGCGAGCCCGCCGGCTTCATGTCCTACCTCCAGTTCACCAAGGACGATCTGATGCGCGGCATCGAGCTCCTGGTGATGGCGCTGCTCGGCATCGTCGTGCTCCTGCTGGTGGTCCGTCCACTGGTACGCCGCGTGATAACGCCGGATGAATCGGCGGTCCCGCCGCCGGCGCCTGCCGAGCACCATAGTCAGCCCGCGCAGATCGCGTCCCCCGGCGTGGCCGCGCTCACGACCGATCACGAGCCGCCGCCGCCCGGCATGACAAACAAGACCGCCAAGATGATCGACATCGCGCAGGTTAAGGGTCAGGTCCATGCCCAATCCGTTCAAAAGGTCGGCGAGCTGGCCGACGGAAACCCCAACGAAGCCGTGGCGGTAATCCGCCAATGGCTGAACGAAGCCGCCTGATACGACGATGAACACACCCGCCGCACCAGCTCCCCCCATAAAAGCGCCAACGACGCTCGAGAGCGCGGTCGCGACATTGGCGAGCCGCTCTCAAGGCAGACCGAGCAGCACGCAGCAGCTCACCGGTCCCAAGCGCGCCGCGGTGCTGATGCTGGCGCTCGGCGAGGAGTTCGGCGGCAAGATCTGGACCCTGCTCGACGACGAGGAGCTGCGCCAGCTCACGCTCGTGATGTCGACGCTCGGCACCGTCGACGCCGCC
>JBGPOB010000172.1:0-7878 GCA_041487815.1 Xanthobacteraceae bacterium
GGTGAAACGCATTCGGCCGAGGCGGTGCGTCATCGGATCAAGCAATTGATCGACGCCGAACGCACAGACGATGTTCTTTCCGACGAGACGATCGTCGACAAGCTAAGGGAATCCGGCGTCGACCTCGCGCGCCGCACGGTCGCGAAATATCGCGAGGCGATGCGCATTCCTTCGTCGGTTCAGCGGCGGCGAGAAAAGCAAGTGGCACTGCCGGGCGGGAACGGCTGATGGTGTCCGCTCGGTGATACCGACGGGTATATTCACGCTGCCTAGGTTATGAAGTTCGGCGCCGAACGCCCAACGGAGACGGCGATGCCATTTCGGGTTTCAGGAAAAAACATTGATGTTGGCGACGCACTGCGTGCCCGCATTAACGACCGCATCAGGGAAACCGTCGGCAAATATTTCGACCGCAGTTAGTCTGGCCACGTCACCATCAGTAGAGAAGGTCCTGGCTTTCGCACCGAGTGCGCAATTCATCTGGATACCGGCAAGATCTTGCATGTCGAGGGCTATGCCAACGATGCCTATGCCAGCGCCAATCAAGCCGCCTTGCGGATTGATTGAGAGACGTCTGCGCCGGTACAAAGTGCGGCTGAAAAGTCATCCGGCCAGGGCGGGCGCTCCCGAGGCTTTAGCGGACATGGGAAGTTATGTCATCGCCGCTCCCGATCAGTAAACGGAAGATGAGCCCGCCGATTACGCGCCGACCGTGATCGCAGAATCGGTCACGGTGCTAGAAACATTGTCGGTCAGCGAGGCGGTGATCGAACTCGACATGACCGGTGCACCGATGATGATCTTCCGTCACGCCGCCAGCGGACGCATCAACGTCGTCTATCGCCGTAGTGATGGCAATATCGGTTGGATCGACCCGTCTGCGGCTCAACCGGGAAACGCACGGCCGCGGTGATCGCAGGCAAGCCACGCGGCGCCCCCGGTAGACAAGATTTCCGATATCGGGGAAGGTCGGCCCTCTGCGACGACTTTTCGCCGGGGGATTTGCCTACATGCCGTTTCCGCGTGCCTCCAAGGCCCTGTCCCGCTTCACGGTGCTGGATCTGACCCGGGTGCGCGCGGGTCCGACCTGCGTGCGGCAGCTGGCGGATTGGGGCGCCAATGTCATCAAGATCGAGATGCCCGAGCACGTGGAAAAGGGCGATATGGGAGGTCCTCGCCTCGGCCCGGATTTCCAGAACCTGCATCGCAACAAGCGCAGCATCACGCTTAATCTCAAGAGCAAGGAAGGCGTCGCCGCGCTCAAACGCATGGTGAAGAAGGCCGACGTGTTGGTCGAAAACTATCGACCCGACGTCAAACGTCGCCTTGGCATCGACTACAAGGACCTCGCGAAGATCAACAATAAGCTGGTCTATGCCTCGATTTCCGGGTTCGGTCAGACCGGGCCCTATGCCGACCGGCCGGGCTTTGACCAGATCGCACAGGGCATGGGTGGATTAATGTCGATTACCGGATTGCCGGGACAAGGCCCGGTGCGCGTCGGCATCGCCATTGCCGATCTCACCGCCGGCCTGTTTGCGGCCATGGGAATTCTGACGGCGCTGCTTGAGCGCGAGAAGTCCGGCAAGGGCCAGCACATCTCGACGTCGCTGTTGCAAGCCCAGATTTTCATGCTCGACTTCCAGTCGGCGCGCTGGCTGATCGGGGGCGAGGTGCCGGGCCAGGCCGGCAACAATCATCCGACCAGCATGCCAACCGGCGTCTATCGGACCGCCGACGGCGCAATCAACATCGCCGTGACCGGCGGCAAGATGTGGGAGCGCATGTGCCGCGCCCTCGGCGCACCCGAGATGATCACGCGGCCGGAGTATTTGACCCCGGCAGACCGTCTCAAGCATCGCGAAGCGCTCAACGCCGACATTGACGCCCTCACCCTTCGACGCAGCAGCAGCGCGTGGGTCGAATTGCTCAACAAGGCCGGTGTGCCGTCGGGGCCGATCTACAAGATCAACGAAGTGTTCGATGATCCGCAGGTCATACATCTCAAGCTTGCGCAGACGATCAAGGGCAAGAAGCGCGCTTTGACAATGTGCGGCCAGCCCATGACGCTGTCGCGGACGCCGAGCCGGCTGGTGAAGCAGGCGCCGGCGCTTGGCGAGCACACCGCCACGGTGCTGCGGGAATTCGGGTTCAGCAAAAAGCAGATCGCCGACCTTGCCAAAGCCCACGCGATCTGAGCGGCGGCGCACGGCAAGCCATAGCCAGTCCAGGACAACGCAATGACCCAGACCCTGACTCAAACTACCAAGATGCTGTCACGCAAGGAGAGCGGCGTCGGCTACGTGATTTTCAACAATCCGGAGCGGCATAATGCCATGTCGCTGGAAATGTGGGACGCGACCCGGCGTATCCTCGACGATTTTGAAAAGGATCATGATGTCCGCGTCGTCGTTCTGACAGGAGCCGGCGGCAAGGCATTCGTCTCCGGCGCCGATATTTCCGAGTTCGAAAAGCTGCGATCGAGCCAGGAGCTGATTGATCGGTATAATTCGGTGAGCGACAAGGCGTTTACCGGCATCAACGAGTTCCCGAAGCCGACGATCTCGATGATTCAAGGATATTGCATTGGCGGCGGGCTTGGCCTTGCAGTCTGCACGGATATTCGTATCTGCTCGGATAATTCCAAATTTGGCGTTCCGGCGGCGAAGCTCGGGCTTGGCTATGGCTACGTCGGCGTCAAACGCCTGGTCGACCTCATCGGGCCTTCCTACGCCAAGGAGATTTTCTTCACCGCGCGTCAATTCGACGCCGAAGAAGCGCGCGTCATGGGCCTCGTCAATCGCGTGGTGCCCGCGGCGGAACTTGAAAGCTACGTGAAAAGCTATGCCGACACGATTTCGACCAACGCGCCGCTGACGATACACGCGGTCAAGGTCACCGTTGCCGAGGCCGTTGCGGAAGATTCCCGGCGCAATGTCGCGCGCTCCGACGCGCTGATGAAGCATTGCTATGCCAGCAACGATTACAAGGAAGGTCGCAAGGCGTTCATGGAGAAACGTAAGCCGGTGTTCACCGGGACTTGAGGCTTATTGCAGGGCTCGACAGAGTCGCGTGTATCACCCGAATATTTCGGCTGTGATAGTTTTGAACCAGGCATCCGCGAAGTTGGCTTCTTGCGCGCGGGTCGAGCGTGGCGCGTCGATCGGGCTCGTAGCACTCGTTCCTTCGATTTCCACGAATTGTCCATCGACTGGATGATAGACGCCTGCAATCGAAATCGCGTAGTCGGGCGCGATCAGGCTGTAGCAACTACTGGCCAGCTTTGTCTCGTCGGGGCGCTCGCCTGCAAGGAGCCGCACAATCGCCCGCGCGCAGATCTTGCCTTCTTCGTTGGCAACATAGGCTGACTTCGGGAGCGCTCCCGCAATCGCCGCGTCGCCAATGACATGGATGCCCGGCTGCAACAGCGATTCGAACGTGTTTGGATTTACGGGACACCAGCCGGTGCGGTCGGCGACGCCGGCGACGCGTGCAATGTCGCCGGCTCGTTGCGGTGGAATGACATTGGCGACGTCGGCTGTGAAACGGTCGAAATCGGTGATGAAAGTCTTTGTCGCCGGCTCGACAGACGTGACATTGCCGCCCTGCGAGAGCCCTACCCACTCGATCATTCCGGGATAGAGCGCAGCCCAGGCAGTCTGGAACTGCCGCTGCATCGTGAATGTTTCCTTGGCGTCGAGTACGATGACCTTTGAGCGCGGTTTTCGCGCCTTGAGGTACCACGCAATCATGCTGGCCCGCTCGTAGGGCCCGGGCGGGCAACGCGCAGGATTGACCGGCGCCGATATAACAACGACGCCGCCGTCGGCCATGGCATCGAGCTGACGCCGCAGCAGCATAACCTGCTCGCCGCTGCTCCATGCGTGCGGCATCGCCTCGGCTGCGTCGGCGTTATAGCCCGGCAAAGCCTGGAATCGAAAATCGATTCCCGGCGCGATGACCAGCCGGTCGTAGCTGAGCGTCGCCCGGTCGGAAAGCGTAACGATGCGAGCCGTCGCGTCGACGCCAACGGCGCGCCGCAAGGCCAGCGTCACGCCTTCACCGGCGACGCGATCGTAAGCAAATTGCTGGGCCCGGATAGGACGCAGACCCGCGAGAACGGCGTTGGAAAGTGGGCAGGCGGTAAACGTCGCGCTGGACTCGACCAAAGTCACGGACAATTGCGCATTGGCTCGCTTTAACGCCCGCGCGCAAGCGGCACCCGCAAATCCGCCGCCGATCACGACCACACGGGCACCGCGGCCCTGCGATATCGCCGGCGACGCTACCAATGCAGCGGCGATCGATCCGGCACCCGTGCGCAGAATTTCGCGCCGCGTCGGACGATCCGCCGGCATGCAAAATTGCTTTGTCCGCAATGACCTGCCTCGCTGCATTGGCTGCGTTTCGACAAGACAATTATACCCGTTTTAATTAAACAGGATCGTGGAAAGGCAATTTTGCAGGGTTTAGCTCGGATGCCGGGACCGGAACTGGAACGCCGACAGCCGTATATCGGCCGCTGGATGCCGCGGCTTGAGGATGCGCGGCTGATAACCGGGCAGGGGCACTACGCCGACGACGTATCGTATCCCGGACAGGCCCATGCGGTTTTCGTGCGATCCCCCCACGCGCATGCCCGCGTGTCGCGTATCGATGGGGCGGCCGCGCGCGCTCTGCTCGGCGTGATTGCTGTGTTGACGGCCGATGACTTCATCGCCTCCGGCGCACGCGGCGTCCAGCATGGCGCTAATCCGTCGGATACGATCGACTACAAGATCAAGGCGTTCGGCAAGAAGCGAACGCCGCTGGAGCTGCCGCACCTGCCTTTTGCCAAGGACAAGGTGCGATACGTAGGCGAACCCGTCGCGATGGTCGTCGCCGGCAGTGTATTGCAGGCGCGCGCCGCGGCGGAAGCGGTAGAAGTGACGTACGATATATTGCCGGCGGTCGTCGACGCTGTCGATGCCGTGAAGCCGGGTGCACCGCAACTCTTCGATGCTGCGCCGGGCAATATTGCGGTTGAGGATGAGTTCGGCGATGCCGCGGTAGTCGAGGCCGCGTTGGCCGGGGCGCATCTCGTCGTCGAGCATACGTTTCGCGCAACCCGTGCGGTTGCGACCCAGATGGAACCGCGCTGCCACATCGGGCTCTACGACAAGGCGCGCGAGATTCTCACGTTCATTACCGGCAGTCAGGGCGTGCTGCGCGTCAAGACCGATCTCGCCGCAGCGCTCGGCATGCCGCCCGACAACGTCCATGTCATCACGCAGGACGTCGGCGGCGCCTTCGGCTTACGTACGCATCTCAATCCCGAGCAGGCGGCGGTCGCTTGGGCCGCGCGGCATCTCAACCGCACCGTCAAATGGACGGGCGATCGCACGGAAGCATTCCTCGCGGACTACCAGGGCCGCGACATGGTCACGCGCGCGCGGCTTGGTGTCGATGCCAAAGGCTGCTTCCTGGCGCTCGCGGTCGACATGACCGGCAATGTCGGCGGCCACCCGGTCTCCTACGTCTTCCTCAACAACGCCTATCGCGTGCAACCGACGGCCTACAATCTGCCGCTGGCGCATGTAAAAATTCGCGGCGTGCTGACCAATACGGTGCCAACCGCACCTTATCGCGGCGCAGGGCGGCCGGAAGCCATCCTGACGTTGGAACGGCTGATCGACATCGCCGCGATGCGCCTGGGCATCGATCGCGCCGAGCTGCGCCGCCGCAATCTCATCAAGCGGTCGCAGATGCCGTACCAAACCGCGGTCGGGCTCACCTATGACAGCGGCGATTTTGTCGGCAACCAAAAGAAAGTCGTCGAAGCCGCCGACTGGCGCGGATTTCCGGCGCGCCGTCGCGCCGCCAGAAAGCGTGGGATGCTCGCCGGCATCGGGGTCGCCAACTACGTCGAGACCCCGGTCGGCGCGCCGGTCGAATGGGTCAACGTAAAAGTCCTGTCGAAAGGCGTCGTCGAAGTCGCCGCTGGCACGCAGTCCAGCGGACAGGGCCACGAGACAACATTTGCGCAGGTGATGGCCGACAAGCTGGGGATCACGCCGCAGGAAGTCACCATCATCACCGGCGATAGCAAGATCGTGGCCGCGGGCGGCGGCACGCATTCGGATCGTTCGATGCGGCTTGCTGGCAAGGTCATGGTCGAGGCATCGGACAAGGTGATCGAACAGGCGCGCAAGGCGTTCGCGACGCTGGCGCGTGTCGAGGCAAGCGAAGTCAACTTCGACGACGGACTGTTTTCGACGCCGCGGTCAAACTTGCGCCTTGGATTGTTCGACCTTGCGCGGGCGATCGAGGCCGATCTCGCGTTGCCGCCGGAGGCGCGCAAACCGCTGGCGAGCGAAGCGACTTTCGTCGGGCGCATTCCGGCCTATCCGACCGGTTCGGTGGTGTGCGAAGTTGAGGTCGACCCTGAAACCGGCGTCGTTTCGATCGTGCGCTATACCTCCATCGATGACGCGGGGCAGGTGATCAATCCAATGATCTTGCATGGGCAAACCCACGGCGGCATCGTGCAGGGAGCCGGTCAGGCCTTGACGGAGGCGGTTGCTCATGACCCCGATACCGGGCAAGTGCTGAGCGCAAGCTTCATGGACTATGCCGTCATGCGCGCCGACATGGTGCCAAACTTCGAGATCGACCTGGTCGAGGATCCGACCAGCGGCAATCCGTTGCGCATCAAGGGCGGCGGCGAAGCCGGCATCACGCCTGCGCTGGCGTCCGTCATGAACGCGGTCGTCGACGCATTGTCGCCGTACGGCATCGAAGACCTTGAAATGCCGGCGACCCCGGCGCGCGTCTGGTCGGCCATTCAGGCGGCAAAGGCTGGCGCCGGTGCTCGGCATTTGGCGCGCGCCGGAATTGGAAAATTAAAATGACCGTTCAGCCGTCCGGTTACGGTCACGCCCGCGCGCATGATCTTGTCATCGAGGACCGCGCGGCCGGACGATTTTCGGTCAGACGGGAAGTTTTTGTATCGCGCGAAATTCTGCAACGCGAAGGCGGTGCGCTATTCGACCGCTGCTGGATTTACGTCGGTCATGCATCCGAGTTGCGCAATCCCGGCGATTTCAGGACGCGATGGGTCGCGGGCCGCCCGATCATTTTCGTTCGCGGACCGGACGGCGTGGCGCGCGCGCTGATCAATTCGTGCCGCCATCGCGGCGCCATTGTGTGTCGCGAGCGCGAAGGCAATGCGCGTCAGTTTTTCTGCATGTACCACGGCTGGACGTACCACGCTGACGGCGCGCTCAAGGGCGTGCCCGGCGAGGACGCCTATTCCAAGAGTTTCGACAAACGCGCGATGGGTCTGGCCGAGGTGCCGCGTCTCGAACAGTACCGCGATTTCTATTTCCTTAATTTCGATTCGGACGCGGTCGATCTGAAAACTTATCTTGCGGGCGCCACCGAATACATCGATCTCGTGACCGAGCAGTCGCCGTCGGGAAAAATGGAAATCATCTCGGGCACGCAGGAATACGACATCAAGGCCAACTGGAAGCTGTTGGTCGAGAACAGCGTCGACGACTATCACCTGCTCGCGACCCATTCGACCTGGCTCAACTACATGCTCAACTCCGGCGTCAACGTCACGCCGCCAAAAGACTCCGGATTGCTGCTGCCGACACGCGGCCTCGGAAAGGATCTCGGCAATGGGCATCTCACGACCGACAATCCGAATTTCCGCGGCCGCCCGGTGGCGCGCTGGATCTCGGTCTATGGCGAGGACGCCAAGGCCGACATCGACGCGATCCGCAAGGAACTCGTGACGCGCCTGGGCGAAGTCCGCGCGGCCCGCGTCGCCGACACCAACCGCAATCTGGTGATTTTTCCCAGTCTCGTCATTAATGATGGCTCGTCGGTGAC
>JBGPOB010000173.1:0-7802 GCA_041487815.1 Xanthobacteraceae bacterium
ACGGTCGCGATCGTCGGCCGTCCGTTCTCCACCAGCGCGACCGAAATCGACCAGTCGGGCAATCCGGCGACATAGGCACGCGTTCCGTCGATCGGGTCGACGATCCATACCCGGCGCGCTACGAGCCGCGCGCGGTCGTCCTCGCTCTCTTCCGACAACCAGCCGATGTCGGGGAATCGAAGCCGCTCGCGCAGCAGCGCGTCGATCGCAATGTCGGCTTCGGTGACCGGAGAATCCTTGCCTTTGGTCCAGTGTTTGAGGTCGCCCGCGCGCGCGCGCAGCGCCAGCGCGCCGGCCTCGCGCACGGCCGCGGCGAGCGTTTCGACGATTGCGGCCTGTTCAGACGCCGGCAATTGTGAGCCCCTCGATGCGCACGGTCGGCGCATTGGTGCCGTAGCGGAATACGAGATCGTTGGCCGGCGTCAGCGTGCGGAAAATCTCCGCGAGATGGCCGGCGATCGTCACCTCGCTGACCGGATAGGTGATTTCGCCGCGCTCGATCCAGAAGCCGGCGGCGCCGCGGCTGTAGTCGCCGGTGATGATGTTGGCGCCCATGCCGATCAGGTCGGCGACATAGAAGCCGTCCTCGATATCGGCGATGAGCTCATGCGGGGTCGCCGTGCCGGCGATGAGATGCAGATTGGTTGCGCCGGGCGAGGGCGTCGAAGACACGCCACGGTGGGCGTGGCCGGTCGTCGTCATGCCGAGCTCCCGCGCCGTCGCGCTGTCGAGAACCCACGTCGTCAATCGACCGTCGTCGATGAGCCTGCGGGTCTTGCCGCCGACGCCCTCCGCGTCGAACGGGCGCGAGCGCAAACCGCGCCGGCGCACCGGGTCGTCGATGACCGTCATGCCGTCGGCGAAAATTTTCTCGCCGAGCTTGGTCTTCAAAAAGCTGGTGCCGCGCGCGATTGCAGCGCCGTTGATTGCCGACGCCAGGTGGCCGATCAGCGAGCCGGCGATGCGCGGATCGAACACCACCGGCGCTTTCCTGGTGGGCACCTTGCGCGGATTGAGGCGTCTGACCGCGCGTTCGCCGGCAGTGCGCCCGATTTTTTCCGGCGGCTCGAGGTCGGCGGCATGAACCGCGGACGAATAGTCGTAGTCGCGCTCCATCGCGGTGCCGTCGCCCGCGATTGCCTGCATCGACACGCCGTGGTGGGAGCCGAGATAGGCGTGCGAGAAACCGGTTGAGGTCGCGAGCACCATGCCGCCAATGCCGGCGGACGCCGACGCACCACCGGATTTCGACACGCCCTTGACCGCGAGCCCGGCTCCCTCCGCCGCGCGCGCAAGCGCTTCGAGCTGCTGCACCGACGGCAGCGCCCTGTCGATCAAATCGAGATCGGGAAAGGTGGTGGCGAGCTCGCTTGGATCGGCCAGCCCCGCGAACTTGTCGGGCGGCGCCACGCGCGCCATCGCCACGGCGCGCTCGGCGAACGCGTCGACATCGGAGGCGATATCGTTGGTCGAGACTACGGCCTGTTGCTGCCCGACGAATACGCGCAGGCCGATATTATCGCCCTCGGAGCGCTCGGATTCCTCGACCGAGCCGTCGCGCACCTCGACCGAAAGCGACACGCCGCGGGTGGCGATGGCGTCGGCCGCATCGGCGCCGGCGCGCCGCGCCGCGGCGACCAGCCGCTCGGCCAGCTTGGTGAGGGCGGATTGATCGAAGAGTGAATCCATTAATGCGTCCCACGATGGTCTAGCGCGCGGCCGGCGAAAGCGGCCAGCGATTTTTGCATCCGGCGATGCGTTGAGATACCGAACAAATGTGGGCTGGAGTACGAAATCGCAAGCATTTGCGCGTCCGCGGCAACCTCTCGTCAAGCATTCGATGCGCTACACCGCCGGTTAACCAGCCCCATTAAGCCGTTTACCGTTGGCCGCACGCTAATGTCCGCCGCAATAAACGGGCCAAAGAGCCCGACAGGGATACGTAATCGAGGCGTCGAACATGAGTGCCGGCGGGGCCGTTCCTGCCGGGTCGGGCCGCGTTGCGCGGCTCGACCCGTTTGCCTTGCCCGTTCGCTACCGGGCCAGCGATGCTCAGGCGGACGAGCGCGTGCGGCTGGTCGAAATCAGCCGCGAGCGGGTCGTGATGCGGCGCGCCGTGCGCGGCATCGCGATGCGGGTCTCGACCCCCGTCGCCGAATTTCTCGGCGTCGCCATCCGCATCGTGCCTCCCACGGACGAATTCGGCGGCGTCGTCGCCGTGATGCTGGAACATCGCGATCCAGGCCTGTCCGTGCCGCTGTTCGTCGCAACCGACGGGACGGACATTTCCGTCGAATGGCAGACCTGGGCGCGCGTTCTCGGTCTGCCGACGCTGGTTGTCGACGCCGAGGGTTCGCTGCGCGATCCCTTCGGCGCGCTCGGCCAGGTGCAAAAGCACGATTGCGAGCCGCGCCGCCGCGGCCGCGCCACCATGAAGAAACGCCGGGGCCTGCGCCGTGGGCGCCGCAAGGTCGGCGTCATGCGCGCGGAGGGCATGGCTGTCCATCAAGGCGAGCGCGAGATCATCGCGCGCAATTGAACAAGTCGTCCTGATTTGCCATCGTTCGCGCCGGCACGTTTTCAGGCTGAGTGGATACCGGCTCGCCTCGCTGCGCTCCGGCGCAGCGGGTCAGCCGTCTGGAAAACGCGCCAACTTTAAGTTTTAGGGCGCATTCGGACGCAAAACCGGTTACCACTTTTGCTGAATGCGCCCTGGTAAAGCCGGGGGCGGGCGATGGCGGGTGAAGTTTTGGGCTGCGTGGCGCTGATCACTGGCGCGGCCAGCGGCATGGGCCGGGTCATGGCGCGCGCGCTGGCGGGCGCCGGTGCTTCGATCGCGGGCTTTGACGTCGATGGCAGCGGCCTTGACAAGCTGGCGACCGAAGCGGTGTTCGCCGGAAAATTTCTCAAGATTCTCGGCGATGTAGCGCAGGCGAGAGATTGTCAACGCGCGGTCGGACAGGCCGTCGAGCGGTTCGGCCGGCTCGACATTCTCGTCAATTGCGCCGGCGTCAGCATGGCTCCGGCAGCGCCGCCCGGGCAGGGCCGCGCCAAATTCTTCGAAGCGAATACCGACGGCCTGCTAAAAATCTTCGCGATCAACCTCGGCGGCGCCGCGCTGATGGCGCATTTTTCGGCGCGCGAAATGCTGAAGCGCAACTGGGGCCGCATCATCAACGTCACCACCAGCTTCGATACCATGCTCGCGGGCGGGCTATCCGCCTATGGCGCGGCCAAGGCGGCGCTCGAAGCTTCGACCGCGAGCTGGGCCAAGGACCTCGCCGGCACCGGCGTCACCTGCAATATCCTGGTGCCCGGCGGTCCAACCGACACGGCATTTTTTCCGCCCGGCGCGCCGAAGCCGCCGGCGCTGATCGACCCGCAGGTGATGGTGGCGCCGGTGGTGTGGCTCGCCTCGCCGCAGTCGGACGGCGTCAGCGGGTGCCGTTTCGTCGCCCGCGATTGGGACCTTGCATTGCCGCCCGCCGAGGCGGCGGCGCGCGTGCGTGCTCCGGCGGCCTGGCCTACACTGGCGGAGGGCGCGCGAGCAACGCGCGGCATCGCAACCTAGGGGCCCCACATGCCTTGCACCAAGATTCTGGTTGCCGGCGGTTTTGCCGCCGCATTGATGGCCGCGGCTGCGGGCGCCCAAGACTATCCAACGCGCCCAATGACCGTCATCGGCACGACGCCGGCGGGCACCAGCGTCGATCTCACGACGCGATATTTCGGCGAACGCATCAAGGACAAGACCGGCCAGGCCTGGGTGGTGGAAAACAAGCCCGGCGCGCAAGGCTCGATCGCGGCCAAGGCGGCGGCCGACGCCAAGCCCGATGGCTATACGTTGTTCCTCTGCACCAGCGGTGCCTTGTCCGCCAATCCATTCCTGCAGAAAAATGTGCCCTACGATCCGGTGAAGGATTTCACCCTGATCGCGCGCATGTTCCGTCTCGACTTTGCGCTGATGGTGAACCCCGAGAACACGCCGGTGAAGTCGGTGACGGAGCTGACGGCTCACCTCAAGAAAAAGCCAGGCCGCGTCAGCTACGGCTATTTCTCCGCCAGCATGCGCGCGCTTGCCGAACAATATCTTCACATCGCCGGCATCACCGGCTCGCCCGCCGCCTATCGCAATCCGGCGCAGATGATGAGCGAACTTGAAGCCGGCGATTATGATTTCTCCTTCAGCAGCGCTGAATATTCGCTCAAGCCCAATCCGAAATTGCGCACGCTTGCAATCGCCGCCGAAAAACGCGTGAGCCTGCTTCCAGACTTGCCGACGCAGGTCGAAGCCGGGCTCAAGGGCGCTCTGCCGTTGTTTTCCTGGTTCGGGCTTTGCGCGCCGAGCGGGTCGCCGGAAATTGTTGCGAAGACGCTGGCGCCGCTGGTGATCGAGATCGCCAATCGCGACGATGCGCGCGAGTTCCTGAAAATATTCGCCGGCGAACCTTTTCCGGGCGACGCCGAGGCGTTTGCCAGGACGCGCGATCAAACCAGCAGGGACTGGGAATACTTCGTCAAGCTCGCGAAGATCGCGCCGCAATAATCGCGGCGCGGCAGAATCGCCAATGTTGTCATTGCGAGCGACCCGTCTACGCCAACCGCCTTCGCCCGCGAAGGCGGGCTTCGGTGGTCAAGAGCTTCGACGGGCTTGCTGCCAGTCCGCCGAAGCTTTAGCGAAGGCGGAAGCGAAGCAATCTCGTTTCCGAAGTGCCCGTTCGGCCGGGATGGCTTCGTCGCGCCGCGCGCTCCTCGCAATGACAGCACCCATTCAATCAACATCCGGCAAATCCCTGATTTGAAAACTCCCATGGTGCAATCCTACGACTACATCATCGTCGGCGCCGGCGCGGCCGGCTGCGTCATCGCCAACCGGCTGACCGAGGACCGCAGCGTTTCGGTGCTACTGATCGAGGCCGGCGGGCGCGACTGGCATCCGCTGCTGAAAATTCCGATCGCCTGGACGCTGGCCGCCGCGCAGCCGCAGTTCAACTGGGGTTATGCCAGCGAACCGGAGCCGGCGCTCGGCGGGCGCCATATCATTCTGGCGCGCGGCAAGATGCTGGGCGGCTCCACCGCGATCAACGGCATGCGCTATTCGCGCGGCCATCCGCGCGACTACGACCAGTGGCGCCAGTTGGGCAACGAGGGCTGGGGCTTCGCCGACGTGCTGCCCTATTTCAGGCGCTCGGAAAACAACTGGCGCGGCGAAAATAAGTATCACGGCGGCGACGGACCCCTGCGCGTGCGGCTCGCGCGTGCGCCGCAGCTTTTCTATGAGCCGCTGGCCGCGGCGGCGAAGTCGGCCGGCATTCCCGAAAGCGAGGACATCCACGGCGAAGTGCCGGAAGGCATCACGCGGGCGGAGTTGACGGTCGATCGCTTCGGCCGGCGGCATTCGACCTCGCGCGCATTCCTGGCCCCGGTCCTGCGGCGCCAGAACCTGACC
Organism: Xanthobacteraceae bacterium; assembly: GCA_041487815.1. Taxonomy (GTDB): domain Bacteria; phylum Pseudomonadota; class Alphaproteobacteria; order Rhizobiales; family Xanthobacteraceae; genus CANJBX01. Next base: position 5,450 of record JBGPOB010000173.1, read on the forward strand.
GTGGTGATGCATGCGCTCACGACCAACGTGGTCATCGAAGAAGGCCGCGCCATCGGCGTCACCTACGTGCGCGGCGGCCTCAAGACGACCGTGCATGCCGACCGCGAAGTCATTCTGTGCGGCGGCGCCTATAATTCGCCGCAGCTTCTGATGCTCTCCGGCATCGGTCCCGCCGACGACTTGCGCGCGCACGGCATTGCGCCGCGGGTCGATCTTCCCGGCGTCGGTAAAAATCTCGCCGAGCATCCGCTGGTGCCGCTGGTGATGGAGACGCTGGAGCCGGTTTCGTTCCTGCGGCACCTGCGCATGGACCGCGCGCTGCTATGGGGCGCGCGCTGGTTTCTCACCGGCGGCGGCGCCTTCGCCGTCAATGCCAACACCGCGGGCCTGTTCACGCGTACGCGGCCGGACCTGGAGCGGCCCGACGTGCAGCTCCTCTACGCCGCGCTGGCGCGCGATTCGAAACTGTGGTGGCCGGGACAGGGCAAACGGCAGAAATTTGCCTTTCAGTGTTCGATTTCGCTGCAGCATCCCGAGGCGCTCGGCCATCTCACGCTGCGCTCGGCCAATCCCGCCGAGCGGCCGCGCATTTTCTTGAACTTGTTCGGTGCGCAGGCCGACATCGACACCGCGATCCGCGGCCTCCGCCTGGCGCGCGAAATCTACACGCATGAACCGATCGCGAGCCTCATTCGCGGCGAGCTTCTGCCGGGGCGGCACGCGACGACCGATGCGGCGCTGACGGATCACGTGCGCGCAACGGCATCGACGACGCAGCATCCTTCCGGCACTTGCAAGATGGGCAGCGACGCGATGGCGGTGGTCGACGACAAGCTGCGCGTGCGCGGCGTTGCGGGCCTGCGCGTCGCCGACGCCTCGATCATGCCGACGATCCCCGGCGGCCACATCAATGCGCCGGTGATCATGATCGGCGAGAAGGCGGCGGACTTGATCCGCGGGCGGACGCCGGCGGCGGCGTGAGCATTCACAATCCAAGCTCGCTGTGGGAGCCGAGGCGCACCAAGTCGAGATTTTCGTCGTCCGGCTTTCGGTAGATGAGAATCAAGTCGGGCTTGATGTGACAATCCCGATGGTCTTTCCAGTCGCCTGACAGCGGATGGTCGAAGTTGCGGCGCGGCAATGTTGTATCTGCCGCAAGCTGCCTGACGACGTCCATGAGGTCGGCGTCGAGCGTCTTGCCGTGCCGACCCGACTTCTCTCGTTTGTAGTCGCGCTTGAAGCGATTGGTGTACCTAATCGTCCGCATTCAGGCTCGCCACCAAATCGTCGGGGGAACTGACGGTGACGAGTTCGCCGCGCCTCGCAGCTTTCATCGCTTCGATGGTCTCGTCGTTGGGGACGAGCGGTTCGAACGGGAGCGCTTTTTCCGCGGCGATCCGCGTCATCAGCAGGCGGAAGGCATCGGACACGGTCAGCCCCATGGCCGCGAGCACGGCGGCGGCTTCGTTCTTGATGCGCTTGTCGATGCGGGCGCGCACGACGGAATTGGCGGGCATGGGAAATCTCCTGTGAGCTACAATGTAGCACACATTAACCAAAAATCCAGCTCCGAGATTCGGCATTGCGGATCAATGACTTGGAGCAAGAGGCCCGAAGGGAGCGCATCGGAGGGGGACTTTGCAATCCGGTCGGGGGCTAATCCCAGATTTGGCCGTGCTTCATCCGGACTGCGCTTACCGGCGCTTTACGCGTTTAAGTTTGTTATGATTACGTGCTGTAAAACGCCCATGTGACGAGGCAAGCCGTGCATCAATCGCGCACCTACGCGGTGGTTCTGGAACCTGAGGAAGACGGCGGGTTTACCGTTCGCGTGCCGGCGCTGCCCGAGATCGTCACCTATGGCGACGATGAAAACGAAGCCCTGGAAATGGCCAAGGACGCCATCCGGCTGGTGATCGAGGACCGCAAAACGCGCGGTGAATTGATTCCCGACGATGCGAAACCGCGTATCCGCGAGGTGACGGTGACGCTTGCCGCATGAACACGCGGCTGCCAGCGGTTAGATCGAAGCAGCAAGTAGCCCGCATGGAGCGAAGCGGAATGCGGGGCCTTGCCATTCGGCCGGCAGGTTGATCCCGGATTTCGCTTCCGCCTTCGCTCTTCGAGCTACGGCGGACAGGTCGCTTCATCCGGGCTACGCTTGCTACGTGCTCTTCGTCACTGCCTGATCGCCGCCTCCGCCACCAGCCCCGCAAACAAAATCAGCCCGGCGTCGCGGTCCGACTTGAACAATCGCAAACACAAGTCCGGGTCATTGATATCGAGCCGCCAGACCTGCCAGACGAGATGCGCGGCGAAGCCGGCAAGGCCGAGCGAAAACGCATATCGTCCG
>JBGPOB010000174.1:0-7784 GCA_041487815.1 Xanthobacteraceae bacterium
AATATTCGACCAGGACCACTCTGAGGCCAACACAAGCTTTGAACTAACGTTCCACTTCGACCGCTTCAACGAAGGCCGGTCACGCTTGTGTGCGATTGAATTGTCGGGGGACTCATATTGCATCAAGGCACCGCAGCGTGGATGTTAGCAGGTGCTATCTTCTTCACTGGTATGGCGCGCGGTGGTCCCGCATCGGCACAACCTGTGGACTTGTCGATCCTTCGCAGCGACCCGGTTTCTCGGTGGTATGTTGGCGCCGCACTCAGTTGGGTCCACCATACCGGTCGTACACCGCCTCCGAACCCTACGATCCTTCATGAGATGCAGGGATATGGCGCTGGCGGGAAAGTTTTTGTCGGTTATCGCTTTACCAAGTCGGTCCACTTTGAAGTTGCCTATCACTATCTTGGTTCGGGCTTAATCAATGAGGGATTTCCGGTCGTTCTGAACCAGAGCCGTGAGCGCTCTCAAGCGATCTCGGGCTCCGCTCTCTATTTTTTCCCCGCGCTCTCTGAGTGGCTTATGCCGACTTACGTGCCGACGCACGTTTTCCTGCGCGGCGGGCTCGCGTTCAAGAGAATCGAACAACAATCCCTTGCCGGAGCTTTTAGCGAGGATGTGTTATCGGCCGTTATCGGAGCAGGCCTGGAATACACGTTAAATCGGAAGTTGTTTGCACGATTGGAATTTGAACATCTGACCACCGCCATCGGCGGACCTATGCAAACCACCCCACTGATCGATGGGTTATTCCTTGCCAAAATTGGCGGCACGCATAACGTCACCAATGTGATGCACACGCAATTTATGTTTGCGCTAGGGCTTAGCCTGGACGACTAGTTCTTTTGGACGCCAGACCGATTGTCATGCCGATCGCATTTATTCGCCGTGGATTCACACCATATGGAAATCTGATTGCAGCAGCGAGATGCTGCCGTTGAGTATCACGATGGCAGTGGCATCCTTATCCCCTGCCGCCGGTGCAGCGATGGCGGCCACCTAGTGTCCCGAATCCGAAGTTCGCTTATATTCTCAGCACCCCCGTTAGCGAACTTCGGATTCGAAAGGACACTAGCAATGTATGATTCTAGTGTGGTTTTGGTTCAGAAGTTCCCTTGACGGACTCGCGGCGGGGATGAAGGGAACTTCTGAACCACCACACTAGCGCGCACTCAACACACACACATCAAAACCAACGATAAAGCCAATATTTTTCGTATGCCACCTTTCCCAAGTGCAGCAACAGTCCGGGTTGGCGCAAGTGGATTTGTGGAGCGGGTTCGGCATAAAAATTTCCACTGCCAAAGCCAGCGCGATTATCGCCAATTTCTATGAAGCATGAGCCGTGGCCATCGAAGATCCGTGGCTTGCCATCGCCCACAATCGCGTGCGCGAGGTTGTTCGCCACCACTTCCGCTTGACCGTGAGCGAATACGCCGGCCTTCGGCAACGGCCTACCGGTCGCAAGTGGAATGCCGGTGACATCGCCGATAGCATAGACGTCGGGAAATTTCGTTTCGAGTGTCTGCCGGTTCACCGGCACCCAGCCAGATTCACCTATCAGGCCGGCGTCACGCACCACCGCCGGCGCGCAATGCGGCGGGACATAGGCCAGCAGATCAAACGAAGCCACCATTCCACTCTTGAAATGAATCCGCCGGCCGGGGGCATCGACCTTAGTGACAACTTGCTCGGTGTTGACGTTCACACCTCTGCTCTCGACCAGTTGCCGCACCATGGCGGAGACTTGCAGCCCCGCCACGGGCATTGGTCCTGGCTCAGGCGTGTAAAGACTTACCGAAACGCTCCCATGCAGACCGCGTTTGCGGACATCCGCCTCGAGCAGCATGGCGGCCTCATAGGGCGCCGCCGGACATTTGAACGGAACTCCCGCGACCAGCACGACAAGATTTCCATGGCGCAGTTCCGCGCGCGCACGATCGAGCGACTGCGCTCCGGAGAGCGTATAAAAATTATGCCCGGCTTCGGTAAGTCCGGGGATCGTTGCCGGCGCGAGTTCGGCGCCAAGCGCAACCACCATGTAATCCGCAGCAATATTCTTTCCGGCTACCTGTACGCTTCGGTTCTGCGGGTCAATGTGCTCGATCTCACCATGCACGATGTCGATGCCGGCTTTTTTCATAGGCGTGAATGAACGAGAAATTTGTTGTTCACGGCGATGTCCGACCATGAGCCAGAGCAACGAGGGAGGGAAGATGTGCTGTGCATCCCGTTCCACCAAAATGACTCGATGCGTGCTTGGCAATCGTCCGCGCAGGAGGCGCACGATCGTACTGCCGCCGATGCCGCCACCCAGAACGAGAATGGTTTTGGCCGAGGTCATACTGCTTTCCTCCGATTGGGCATTACGATTCAGGCATAAGTGTCCAGCGATTTAGAACACAATCACCTTGTCGGCCCATTCGGTCCATTGCTTGAGTTCAGGCATGCTACTGCGTAGCGCCCCGTCCACGAGATCCGTATCGGCAATGCCACGCGCGTCCATGCAGGTGCCGCAAACGCCAATCGCCGCTTGACGACGAACAAGCATCACCAGCATGTCACCGATGTTGTAATACCCCTGTGGGACTTTCTGATTATTTTTGGCGCAGGAAGCAGCATCTCCCATGAGAAATACCTTAACTTCATTACCCGCTTCGGGGGCTTTCAGCAGTTCGCGCGCCAGCCGAATGCCATTGTAGCTGCGCTCGGTGCCGTAGGGCGGGTCGTTGAGGATGAACAGGGTTTTCATAATTGGCGTCCTTTATGCCGTCGCCTCGACGGTGCGGTCTTCCACCGGCAACCGGGCTTCGTTCCATCGCTCCATCCCGCGGCGCAGGACACTGACCTGCGTGAAGCCGGCGGCACCCAAGGTCCGTGCCGCCGTTGCTGAGCGCTTGTCGGTCCGGCAGACCATGACAAGCGGCTTTCGCTCAAATCCGGCAAGTTCGGTCAATCGGCCACCAAGTTCCGTGACAGGAATATTGCGGGCAGTCGCGATATGGCCGAGGGGTCCGGTGAATTCATCGGGCCCCCGCACGTCGATGATGGTAATTCTTTCGCTACTATCGATCCGGCGCTTGAGATCGGCGGCCTCGATCCACGCGAACGTTCCGCGCATCCGCTGGATAACTCGCGGCAGCAGGGCGATCGCCGCCAGCAGACCCAGCGCCAGTAAACCGTAGCGCACGGTATCCGCTTCGCCGGTCAGCGCGCCGCGTCCGGCGTGCCCGAGCCAGGTGTAGGCGACCGCGCCCGGCGCCATGCAGACGAACGTGGCGATCACGTACTGGTGGAGCGGGATGCGCGTGAGCCCCAGCACGTAATTCGAAAGATTGAAGGGGAACAGCGGCACCAGCCGCACGAAGGCGACGAAGCGCCAGCCTTCCGCGTCGACGCCGTCGATCAGCCGCTTGAGGAGTCCGCCGGCCTTGCGCTCGACCCAGTCACCGACGAGATAGCGCGCGACCAGGAATGCAAGCGTCGCGCCGACTGTCGCGCCAATCAGATTCCACAGGCTGCCCCAGACCGGCCCGAACAATGCGCCGCCTGCCAGAGCAAAGATCACGCCGGGCACGAAAGCCACGGTGGCGAGGGCGTAGAGAACCACGTAGCCGATCGGCGCCCATAGGCCGAGCACGCCGAGCCAGGCGTCGAGCGTCGCCAGATTGATCTGGTCGCGGTGAACGATCGCCCAGGCCGCCGCTGCGATGAGCAGCAACGCGAGCGAAATACGCGGCAAGATGCGTTGCATGCTCATTGTTCGCCTGCCCGCCGTCCGAGCGGATAGCGACCGGGATCGCCGCGAAAGGGCTGCAGCAGCATTCGATCAAGACCGAGTTCGCGCGCATCGCGGAACTGCTCGATGCCGATTGTCATGGCTTCGTGACCGGCCATCGGCTGCGCACGGTATGTTCCGAACAGGCGGTCCCACCAAGGCAGGTTGAACCCGAAGTTGCTGTTGGTCTCGCGCGACAGGATCGAGTGATGGACGCGGTGCATGTCGGGTGTGACGACGATCCAGCGCAGCACGCGATCGAGGCCCAAAGGAAGGCGGACGTTGCCATGATTGAACATCGAGGTCGCGTTCAGTAGGACCTCGAAGATCAAGACGGCAAGCGCCGGCGCGCCGAGCGCGGCAACGACGGTGAACTTGATGAGCATCGACAGCACGATCTCGATCGGATGGAAGCGCAACCCGGTGGTCACGTCGAATTCAAGGTCGGCATGGTGCATACGATGCAGCCGCCATAGCACGGGCACGGCGTGGAACAGGACATGCTGGAGGTAGATCGCGAGGTCGAGGACGACGACCGCGGTAAAGATGCCGACCCAGGTCGGGAGTGCCAGCGTGTTGAAAAGGCCCCAGCCGTGCGCCTCCGCAACGAGGGCAAGGCCGACGGCCGTGGTCGGAAACACCAGGCGCACGAGGAGCGTGTTGGCCACAACGACGCCGAGGTTGTTGGGCCAGCGCCAGCCGCGTCCGAAGGCCTGCTTGCGTCGCGGCCCAATGAATTCCCAGATCGCCATCACGACAAACACGCCGCCGAAAGCGCCCAGCCGGATGTAAGGTTCGAAGGCAAAGAAGGCGTCGCGCATGGCCTGAAAATCGATTTTGGTACTTGACCCAAGCGTTGAATGATATATCATTCAACTAATCTATTGAATGATATAAAGACGCTAGTCCATCGATGTCAAGCCGTAATCCGAAATTGGCGCTATTCGCCGAGTTCGCCGCCGTAGCCAAGTCGTTGGCGCATGCGCACCGGCTCGAACTGTTGGAGCAGCTCGCCCAGGGCGAGCGAAGCGTGGAAGCCTTGGCGGAAAAAATAGGCTTGTCGGTCGCCAACGCATCGCAGCATCTGCAGCAGTTGCGGCGCGCCGGCCTATTGACCACCAGGCGCGATGGCAAATTCGTCTACTATCGGCTCGTCGACGATGCTGTCCTTGACGTGTTGGCGGCGCTCCGCCGGATCGCTGAGCGCAACGTTGCGGAAGTCCAGCGCATCGTACGGACCTATTTCGATGATCGTGACAGCTTCGAAGCGGTCTCTCGCGAAGAGCTTTTGCAAAAGGTGCGCGCTGGCGTCGCGATAGCGCTCGACGTTCGCCCGCCCGACGAATTTGCAATGGGGCATCTGCCCGGCGCAGTGAACATTCCACTGCGCGAACTGGAAGCGCGCCTTGCCGAGATTAGCGCGGCGCAAGAGATCATCGCCTACTGCCGCGGTCCGTATTGCGTCCTGTCCTACGAGGCGGTTGCCGCTCTGCGGACGCGGGGATTCAAAGCGCGCCGACTGGAAGATGGCCTTCCGGAATGGCGCGCGGCCGGTTTGCCGATTGTTGTCGGCGGCGCTTGACGCGGCGCCCTGAACTCAACGGTTGGAGCTTGAGATGATGCGTTACGATCAGTCCACAAGGCCAGGAGGAACGCGATGACCAACGCAACAGAAACTGACGTTGCCGTCGATGCCGCAGCGTTGCGGGAAGAAGTCAAAAACAAATATCGGGACGTCGCGGCAAACCCGCATGGCAAGCATCATTTCCACACTGGCCGTTATCTCGCAAAACGTCTCGGCTACGATGACGACTTTGTCGGATCGCTGCCGGACGTAGCCGTGGAGTCCTTTGCGGGCGTTGCGAATCCGTTCGCGCTTCGAACGCTCACCAAGGGCGAACGCGTCGTCGACGTTGGATCAGGGGCGGGCTTCGATTCGTTCGTTGCCGCCCATCAGGTGGGGCCGAGTGGAAAAGTCATCGGCGTCGACATGACTGCGGAGATGCTCGAAAAATCGCGCTCGACCGCCGCGACATTGGGGCTGACGAACGTCGAGTTCCGTGAAGGACTAGCCGAAACGCTGCCGGTCGACGATGAATGGGCCGACGTGGTTATAAACAACGGCGTCATCAATCTGTGTGCTGACAAAAAGGCGGTGTTCTCGGAAATCCTCCGCGTTCTCCGTCCAGGCGGACGGCTTCAGTTCGCCGATATTGCCAATGGCAAACCCGTGCCCGCGGCGGCGATCCAGAACATCGATCTTTGGACGGCTTGAATTGCCGGTGGTCTGCCGTGTGCAGCCTGGCAAAAAATGCTTGAAGACATCGGGTTCGTCGACGTTCAGATCGGACCGCCGGTTGACACCTTTCAAGGTGCTAGCGGCGAGAAGAAAGCGCGACAATTCGAAGTCTTCGGATATTCGTTCCTGGCCCGCAAACTCGGCTGACCTGACCACATTATTCGATCAGTCAGTTTGCCGTCGCGCGCTACGAGAGCCCGACACGCTTTGACCAGGCGATTTGCGCACTTCGCCCTCGCGCGCAGTGCGCGACACCGCCACGATCTCCGCGCTTGCGGCATGAGCGGAAGCGAACGGCGTGCAGACAATTGATTAGGGCGCGTGCGTTGGATGTTGTCGGTCGCTGCCGGATGCGCTTTGGCGTCTCGGGCAAAGATCGCAGATCGTGCAAGACAAACCGAAAGGGCCGAAGGGTTTCGTACCTTCGACCCTTTGAGCGCGATCCAGGCCGGCTTTCCCAGTTCGTCGAGCTTTTCCGCGATCAGCATTTTACGACCTCGCGTGCGTGGCAAATTATTGGCTCCTGATCGTTGGTCTCACGATGCTCCTCGGCGGAGCCGATCACAGTTAGGAATGTCCGTTCATGAGAGCTAACTGGTCCTGCCGGCCTCGCGCCCGAACTAACTCGTATGACCCATTCCGGACATTCCTAGCGCGGACAATATTGGCTTGCTCATACCTAGTGTGGTGGTCGCGCCCACGAGCGCACTCATTCGGAATTCCGTTGAGCAAACGCGGCAATGCCTCCCGACGCCACCAGTCCCGATGCTGCGAGCACCATCAGTGTCAGGAGTAGGATGCTGAGGTTGGTCAGAAAGCCAGCCGCCGCCTCCAGGTCGGCTCCTATGGCGTATCCGAGATCCAAATAGGCTGCTGCCCAGACGACACGTCCTGCGACTGCAATTGCCAAAAATTTGGAAAGTCCAAAGCGGCTCATGCCGGCCAATAGGCTTGCGACCGAGCTAAGATAGGAGACGAATGTTCGTGTGATGAACACTGTCAGCGCGCCCCACTGGTGGAACAGTGCCTGGACGCGAGCGCGCCGCGCCGTCGTGTATCCGAGCCAACGCGCTCGGCGTTCGAGAACGTCCTGCCCCAGCACACGTCCAATGCCATAGGCCATCGCATCGCCGAGCACCGAGGCGACTACCGCGACCGCGCCGGCCCATGCCCAGTCCATGCGCCCCTGAGCTGCCAGCGATCCCGCAACCGCCATGGCAAGCCCGTCGGGCAAAGGCAATCCGATGGCACCCAGCAAGAGCGTTACTGCGAGTACTGGATATCCGTAGATGAGCAAGGCAGTCAGAATCTCGTCGCTGATCGCGCCGAACCAGCCGGATGTTGCATCATTGCGGTTCGAGCTGGCGTCGGCCGCGAGCGCTGCAAGCGCGCGCTGGACATGCTGGATGAATTCTGGCGGCGAAATTCTCGCCTGATCCGCCAGCGTCTTGAGACTCGTGTTAGCGTCCGTATTGGGCGGCAGTTCTAACCGCTCGCTTAGAGCCACCTCGGGTGCGCGAAAAGTGGTCGCAACGTATTGCAGGGTCATCCAACCACGGACGCTACTAGAGCATGATCGTTTCATACGGAAGCGTATCCGGCGTTGGCGAAGTAGTTGGCGCATTCGTGTGGCGGGAAGTGTTCGAGCAAGGTCCCGATCCGTTTCCATGTTGCCTCGACGGTTCTTTCCGCGGCTTTACGCAGCAA
>JBGPOB010000175.1:0-7783 GCA_041487815.1 Xanthobacteraceae bacterium
AAGCGTAATCCGCCATATCGTTGCGTCGAAACGGCGGATTACGAATTCGTCCAACCCGCCCTACGAGCTACGTGCTGCCAACATCGACCGCGAGATCATTGCCGCGACTTGATTGCCTGACCGGTTGCGTTAGTTAGCCGCTGATATTCTTGAGCAGCATTGGCTACTGATGGCGGCATATCATTCGTACCCAGTAATTCGCTTACTCCTAGAAACACTCCGATCACTGGCAGACAAACGAAGTTAAGTGTCTCGATGATCTCATCTCGCTTGACTACCGGCTCGACATCAATGCCAGGTACGCCATCGCTATCGGGCGTAACATAGTAGCGGTTCAGTGTGTCAACTGACGGATGCGAATCGGTAGAAAGCGCCTGATAGAACACATACGATTGGATCGCTCCGCGCATCGCGACACCCTTTGGGTTGAGCGTCTTAGCGTCTGCCCATTGCTTGTTTGCGCGCAGCCAGTCGCGCATTTTGGTCTCCATGGATTCGTCCAAATTGATCTCGGTATCGAATAGGAACTGCATGCGCTCGCGCTTGTGTCGCATCTCATGCGCTACCATTTCGCTCCGGAACTTCTCACCGTCTTTCAGCAACCCCAAAACCCAATATTGGTTCTCGTAGCAGTTGCGAGCTATCGTTCGCGCTTCGACAATTTGATTTTCGCGCAATAGGCTCAATGTCGCCTTTAGATTCGAAAGAGTGCGGGCTAGCAGGAGTAGGCCCAACACCTTTAGGTCGGCGGCGCCATGTTCGGTAACCGTTACTTTGCTACTGCCGAACAACTCTAGGCCTATGCGACGGAGGCCTACCGCAAATGCCGTCCAAATTTCAACATTCTGTACAGAATCGTTCATAGCTCTTAGCGCTTATGATCCGTCTTCAAGACGATTTGGCTTAAGCTCCTGCTTCGTTTCAAGATATCGTTCATGCGCTTCACGAGTTAGCTGCTCTTGTTGCTGTGCTGTGATCGTTTCAACCTTGAGACGCTTGAAGCCAGAACCCCATTGAGCAATTTCATCTTTGATTCCTTTTAATGCCTCCGCGGCCGTATATTCCGGCGGTTCGCCAATTCGTCTAAAGCCCTCAAGGTCCGCGACTGAAGCTTTATAACTGCCGCTGCGCGATCGCCCATTCATGTCTTCATAACGGACATGCACCACAAAATCCTTTGGTGGTCCTGCCTTGAACATATCGAGAGCATTCCCAAAGAAATGAAATAAACGTTCATCCTGCGGCAGAAATGAAACGAGCGGCCGCCTCACTCGTGGCCGATGCTCAATGCCATGCGAGGCGAAATCATCCGCGTCGGCTTCGAATTCAATAGAAACATTTTTGGCAGTGCCTTTCCCGACGTTGGCTACCACCAGATGAAGAATGTTAACGTGACGCGCATCGGGAAAAAGATATGCGATGACTTTCGGTTCAGTCCCAGCTTTTCTGAGCCGTCGGTTCTCAAGCGCCAAAACACCGGTCAGCCAAGCGTACACAATTGTCGTAGCGGTAAGAACTACCGTTGCAATTGCGGTAACCGCCGCACTATTCGCGTTCAGCCAAGCGATCACTATAGCTGTATCCCGTAGGAACGCCCCGACCTCCCACTCGCCTTACTCATCGCCGCACTAATCCGCTCATGCCAGCAAGCGTAGAGTGGGCTAAGGCGCACCCGGATCGGCGCTGTGCGCCGTCCGGGTACAGGCTCCGCGCCGAGCCCACGTCTGAAATTTCTAAACTGACACCACCGCGTGGGCTTCGCTTCGTTTTGCTCAGCCCACCCTACAATCCTTGCGTGTTGGCTCGCTACCGCAGCGAAATCGCCAGCCCTGAGAAATCGGCATTGATCTGCAATCCGACCTGCCGGCCGGTGAGCCGTAAAACGGCGCCCTTCTCGTTGCGCAAAACGATCGCCTGCGCGCCGACGCCGACCGCGCCGCCCGCGCCGGCCGCGCCATAGACGCCGGCCACGTCCGACGCCGAATTGATATTGCTGACGGTGCCGCTGAAACGCGTCTCCGACGCGCCGAACACGAAGCCCGCGGAGAGGCCGCCGATCGAGATCGGATAGTTGCGGCCCTGGAACGACAGCGTGCCGGAGCCGCCGGAGCCGCCGATAAACCAGCCGGCCTTGATGACCGTGAAACGAATGCTGCCGCTGTCGGCATAGGCCGCCAACGGCAGACCGACGCCAAAGAGCGCGGTCAGGGCGATCAGGGCGACACGAATTTTCGATGACATTTGCATGGCGAGGCCTCCTGGGGTGCGGATGTGCGAACGGGGCAGCATAGCAAGCGTAGCCCGGATGGAGCAAAGCGCAATCCGGGACTAACATCTGCGGCGCCAGCGGCCCCGCATTTCGCTTCCGCCTTCGCTAAAGCTACGGCGGACAGGTCGCTTCATGCGGGCTACTCGCTACTCGCTAACCCGCCCGACACGGCCCCTACCCCCCGCCCAATAAAACTCCGCAGGTGGTTGGGCAGGATCATCGCGTAGAGGTTCACCTCCGCCGGGCAGCGCCGGCCGGCAACCGGACGCCTTGTCGCCTTGCCGCGGGCGAGCGGTCCTTGCTAGCATCCAACGGGTCGCGCGCCGCGCCCCGCGCACACGGCGCAAAAGCTCGTGGCGATATCAAAAGGGGAGGGAAAGATGGCTGACCGGATTTTGACGACCCACGTGGGGAGCCTGCCGCGCCCCGCGAATATGATCGAACTCAACCGCAAGCGCGTCGACGGCGAGAAGATCGACGATGCCACCTACGACCGCGAGCTCAAGAACGCCGTGGTCGATGTCGTCAAACGGCAGAAAGATGTTGGCGTCGATCTCGTCAATGACGGCGAGTTTGGCCACACCATGGGCTGGCACTACGACTACGGCGCGTGGTGGTCGTATGTGATCCGGCGTCTGACGGGAGTGACGGCCGAGTCGAAGCCGCTGTGGATGCAAACCTTGTCGGCGCAAACCCAAACGCCTTTGACGCCCAAGGCTTTCACCGTCGGCAACTGGCTCGATCGTCGCGACTGGAAGATCTTCGAAGAGGCTTACATGGATCCCGCCTCGGGATGCGCGTTGCCCGAGTAGTACATGACCCACTACAGCCCCGTCGTAACCGGCCCGATCAAATACAAGGGGCAGGATGCGATCCAGCGCGACATCGCGAACCTCAAGGCCGGGCTCAAGGCGGCGGGGATCACGAAGGGCGGCTGGATGAATTCGGTCGCGCCGGCGAGCTGCTCGCGCATGGCCAACACGCACTACAAGACCGAAGAGGAACTGATGTACGCCTGCGCCGACGCGATGCGCGAGGAGTACAAGGCGATCGTCGACGCCGGGCTGATCCTTCAGCTCGACGACCCGGCGATCGGCGAGAACTGGGATCAGCAGAAGGACGAGCCGAGCGTCAAGGCCTACCGCACGTACACGGCCAAGTGTATCGAGATTCTCAACTACTCGATCCGCGGGCTGCCCTCCGACAAGATCCGCTTCCACCTGTGCTGGGGAAGCTGGCACGGCCCGCATACCACCGACATCCCGATGCAGCACCTCGCCGACCTGATGCTGAAGGTCAAGGCGGACGCCTATTCCTTCGAGGCCGCCAACGTCCGCCACGAGCACGAGTGGAAACTGTGGAAGGACATCAAGCTGCCCGCCGGCAAGGTCATCATGCCCGGCGTCGTCACCCACTCGACCAACGTGATCGAGCACCCCGAAGTGGTCGCGGACCGCATCGTCCGCTGGGCCGAGACGGTCGGCCCCGACCGCGTCGTCGCCTCGACCGATTGCGGGCTCGGCGGCCGCGTGCATCCGCAGGTCGCCTGGGCGAAGCTCGCAACGCTCGGCAAGGGCGCCGAGCTTGCCTCCAAGCACCTGCGGTCCGGGGCGCGGTCGCGCCGATCCTCTCCCACAAAGAAAAAGGCGAGCGCCAAGCGGCCCGCGCGACGCGCCGGGCGCCGGCGGTAATCGGAGCGCGATCTCGCAATCGTGGCGGGTCGGCGCAAGCGCAGGCCCGCCACCAGGTCAAAGCCGGGATTCTCAACTCCACTCCGCGATATTTCGCCGCCGCCCGGAACACGCATGAACGCGCCAACGACTTCTTTGACGTCACGCTCCATAGTCATGTCCGCGGCGTGAGGGTGCCGCTTTGCAGTGAGGCGCGCTCCGCACGCGCCGCTACCCCCTCCCGATGAACGACCGCATGTGGTTGGGCAGGATCGTCGCCTCGTAGAGGTTCACTTCGCCCGGCAGCGCGGCCATCAGCAGCGCGACCTTCGCCACGTCTTCCGCCGCCATGACGTAGTCTTCGGGCGTCTCCCCCGCCCCGGCCCGGGTGCGCCCGCGCCGCATCGTGAACGAGGAGAGCGTCGCGCCGGGATGGATCACCGAGGCGACGATGTCGTGCTTCCTCCCGTCCATCGTCAACTGATGCGTCATGCCCTGGATGGCGAACTTGGTCGTCGTGTAGGGCAAGGAATCCGGGCGCGGCGTCTTGGCCGAGACGCTGCCCATGTTGATGATGCGCCCGCCCTTCGGCTTCTGATCCTTCATGATCCGCACGGCCTCGCGCGAGCACAGGAACGCGGCGGTGATGTTGATGTCGAGAACTTCCTTCCAATATTTGAGCGTGATGTCCTCGGTGTTGATGTGCGTTGCGACGCCGGCGTTGTTGACGAGTACGTCCAGCCGGCCGTAGGTCTTCACCGCCTTGGCGAACAGCGCCGCGACCTGGTCTTCTTGCGTCACGTCGGTCGGAACGGGGAGCGCCTCGCCGCCGCCTTTTCGGATTCCGGCAGCGACCTCGTCGAGCACGTCCGCGCGCCGCGCGACCAGCACGGTCTTGGCTCCTTCCGCGCCGAACATCTCCGCGATCGCGCGGCCGATCCCGTTGCTCGCGCCGGTGACGATCGCGACTTTATCCTGTAGCTGCCTGGTCATTGCATTGCGCTCCTTGCCTGCGCGTCATCCAACCCGGAACCCATGTTAACAAGCAAGCGTAGCCCGTGGTAACATAACGTGCCGTGCCATGAGCAACTTGTCCGCCCAAGCCTTGGCGCAGACGGAAGACCGGAGGCCGCCATAAGGAAATTTGCCGCAGCCATTGCCGTCGCTGCCATGCTTTCGCTCGCTGCGTCGATCGCGCCGGCGCATGCACGCCCGCCAACCGTCACCAACTCGCCGGGATACGACGCAAGGCTCGCCGAATCCAGGAAGGCATGGGCGGCTTCTCAGGCCGTACAACAGCCCAAGGTAACGGTACGTCACGCCCGCAAGAAAAAACGCGGCACTCAGCGTTAAAAGCCCGTCGGTTGGGTTGAGCGCCGCGAAACGACCCCGCGCGCTATTTCCCCAGCGTGCCGATATATGCAGCGATATCTGCCGTTTCGGCCCGCCGTGGCGAAAAATTCATCTTCGGGTGCGGCCCGAGGATAACAACGGCGAGTGCATCCACATCAAAGCCGCGCTTCCTGCCGATCACGTCGAACGGCGGCGCATCAGCCACTTCGTTGCGCAAGCCTGGCGCAATCGTATGGCAAGGCGCACAGTGGCTCTCCGCCAGGCGCTTTCCGTTGCCGGCATCCGCGGCAAGCGCGTTTGACGCCGCCACCATCGCGGCAAACAATATGGTGACCTTGAACAACGGGCCTCCGTTCGCGCAAGCGTAGCCCGGATGGAGCGCAGCGCAATCCGGGTTTCTCGCGCCCAATAAAGCAGCCCGGATTTCGCTTCGCTTCATCCGGGCTACGATAACTGTAGCCCGAAGCGCAATCCGGGATAAGCCCCGCGTATGGTCCGATACCGGCGCAATTTCATTGCAGGCGGCACCTATTTCTTCACGGTCACGCTCGCTGACCGGACATCGTCGGCACTGGTGGATGACGTGAGCGCCTTGCGGATGGCGTTCCGCATCGCGCGGCACGAGCGTCCCTTCACGGTCGATGCCATTGTGATCCTGCCGGAACATCTGCATGCCATCTGGACGCTACCGTCCGGCGATTCCGATTTCTCGGGCCGCTGGAGGCGAATCAAGGCGCATTTCACGCATCGCCTTGCCGCCGCAGGCACCGGTCCAACGCCATCGCCACCGATGTCGGGCCTGCCCGATATCGGCGCATTAACCGCGGAAGTCGGCTATAGCCGACTTCGTGGCGAATATGCGCTGTGGCAACGGCGCTTTTGGGAACACACCATTCGGAATGACAAGGATTTCGTGCGACACGTCGACTACGTGCACTTCAATCCGGTCAAGCACGCGCTGGTGAGTTGGGCGTGCGATTGGCCTTATTCGTCGTTCCACGTCTATGTCAGGCGCGGTTTGCTGCCAGCCGACTGGGCGGGCGATGTCGACGAAGCCAGGATGGATTTCGGCGAGCGGACGGGCTGAGGCGCGGCCGGTCAAATTGTAGCCCGCATGAAGCGAAGCGGAATGCGGGAGAAATGCGGAGAGGTTGGCCCCGGATTTCGCTACGCTCCATCCGGGCTACTTGCTTGATCCGATATCCTCATGTTACCGCAAATCGCGCCACGCCTAATTCCTACCAAGTTCGCGACGGCACCCGCCAAAGACCTGTCGTGCCCAGGGATTCAGTATGAGAAAGAAACTCGAACCGAAAGAAGGCTGGATAACGAACGACAACGTTCACGTCAGACTCAAGGGCGTTACGTCTGCCTGTGTGCGTTGCTGGCCTGTTATGTCTGACGCATCAAAACAAATCCTGCTTGCGGTCGATGCCGTAAAGAAAGGAGAGCCAATCGATACGGACGAACTGCTCACCAGCCAGGAACAACTGGACGAACTTGCCAATCAGATGGTTCTCATGCTGACGGGTGACGGGAATATGCGATCAGAAGGAAAACGAGAAGCAAGCGAAGGCTACTTACTCGATGAAAAAACTCGAGCCGGAATCTCTGGCGTTGTGTCTGCCGGTGCGCTCGTCTTGCACGCCGTGACAGACGCATCAAAACAAATCTTGCTCGCGGTCGCTGCCGCAACGAAAGGAGAGCCAATCGACACCGACGAATTGCTGAACTGTCAGGAAAGACTGGACGAACGTGCCAATCAGATGGGTCTCGTGTTGGCGGATGAATTTCTGGCGGGTCAACTATGAGCACCGCTGCCGTTCCATCCACGCCGAGCGGCCACGGCTGGGACCGGCTTCGGCAACGCTGGAGCCTTCACCGGCGCGGCGATCTTGGTGTCGTCGCGGCGCTGGTCGAAATTGATGGTCAGCGATGCACGGGCCGCCAGCGCGTCCAACGCCTCGGCCAGCCCGTAGCCCGTAGGGCGGATTAGCGAAGCGTAATCCGCCAACTCCAACATACCAAGCAAGCGTAGCCCGGATGGAGCGCAGCGCAATCCGGGTTTTGCCCACAATACAATAGAGCTGCCCCGGATTTACAATAGAGCTGCCCCGGATTTCGCTTCGCTTCATCCGGGCTACGGCCCCCTACCGCTACCGCTCCAGCATCCAGGCGTGATGGCGGTTGCGCTTGGAGCGGTGGCCGCGCGGGCGCAGCGCAGGCTCGTCGCGCGGCGGCGCGTGGCTGGCGACGAAATCGGCCAGCAAGCGTAGCCCGGATGGAGCGCAGCGCAATCCGGGTTTCTCGTACGCAACACAACGGCCCCGGATTTCGCTTCGCTTCATCCGGGCTACGGCCGATACGGCTGCCTCGGCCATCCGGCATCGATCTTGACGGGCGTACCGTTTTCCGGTACGCTCCGCATCCGTGATCAAGAGCTTCGCCGACAAGCGCACGGCAGCGCTGTTTGCCGGTTATTCGGTCAAGG
>JBGPOB010000176.1:0-7780 GCA_041487815.1 Xanthobacteraceae bacterium
CGCGCCGCCGGTAAATACGCTGGCGCCGATATTGTGGCCGATCGAGTAGCTGGTGAAGCTGGCAAGCGCCGCCACGCGGTAGCTGACCTCAGGCTTGCCAATCGTGCGCAGTGCAAACAAATCATAAAACGTCAGTGTAATGTATCCTGCCGTCACAAACCCGGCCGCGATCAGAAGATCGCGTTTATCAAAGGTCTTAAGCGCATGCGTGACCTCGCGGAAGTTGAGGTCATGCAATGTCCGGTAGAGCACGACGGCTGCGACCACGATGATGGTCAGGCTTAGCGCGATTCCGAGTCGGTTCCACCCAATTTTGCCGCTGATAAGTTTCGCCGCGGCGCGCAGGCGACCATCATTCATTTTTGGGGAATTACTCCATACCTCGGATCATTGTTGGCCGCCGCCGGGCTTGGTTAGGACTTTTTGCCCTGCGTTCCACTAACAGAACCGCAGGCCGAAGGCGAGGGGCGCTTTGCCCCGCAACGCCCGGTCGCCGGCGGTATTGCAGCCGCAGCGACCCGGTGCCGGCAGCATCGGAAATTGGCATTTTGCCTCGGTTAGTCTAGCGCGTTAGGATTCCATCGCAAATTAATAAGTAGATGGGTCGGCGCAGTCGAAATTTGCCATGACCATAGCAATTGTTGGCGGCGGAATTTGCGGATTGTCCGTGGCGACAGACCGTTCGAGGAGCTCGAACGCTACATCACGCAGGACGAATTGCGTGCGCTGTCGGAGAATTACAAACGCATCGCGGGCTTTGCAGTATCACACGTCAGCCATTGAGCGATCTACCCAACATGGAAACGCCACGCGCGCGTTGCGAATAATTTTGCGCGGCAATGTCACTCAACGATGACCCCGGCGGCTTTGATCGGAGCCGCCCATTTCTCAATCTCGCTCTTGAGAAACTTGCCAAGGTATTCGGGCGTCGTGCGATCGTCGGACACGACTTGCGCGCCAAGTCCCAGCAGCCGGTCGCGCACTGCGGGTGTCTTGATGGCTTCGACGGCCGCCGCGTTGAGCTTTTTCACAATCGGTTCCGGCGTGCCCTTCGGCGCGAAAATCGCGTTCCAGGTATAGGCTTCGAGATTGGGAGTGCCTTGCTCGGCCGCGGTCGGCAGATTGGGGAGCGCAGGCGATCGCTTGTTGTCAAAGATCGCGAGCGCGACAACGGTGCCGCCGTCGACCTGCGGCTTTGCCGTTGAAATAATCTCGCATAGAAAATCGATGCGCCCGCCCGCGAGATCCTGCATCGCCGGGCCCGTTCCGCGATACGGAACATGGGTGATATTAGTCCCGATGACGTAATTGAGGAGAACGCAGCCAAGATGTGTCGCCGATCCGGCGCCAGCCGACCCGAACTGCATCTTGTCCTGGTTCTGCTTGGCGTAGGCGACAAATTCCGTGAAATTCTTGGCCGGCAGGTCCTTGCGCACGATCAAAACAAGCGGCACTTCGGCCAGCAGCGCGACCGGAGCAAAATCCGTAACTGAGTTGTAGAGCGGCTTCTTATAAAGAGTTTGTCCCTGGGCATGCGTCCCGACGGTTCCCAGCACGATGGCATAGCCGTCGGGTGCGGCACGAGCGACGCGTTGCGACCCGGTCATGCCACCGGCGCCGCCGACGTTTTCGATAATCACCTGCTGGCCCAGGATTTCGCTCATGCGCTGCCCTACAATGCGGCCGAGCACGTCGGTTGGCCCTCCGGCGGCAAATGGAATGATCATCGTCACCGGCCGGGACGGATAATCTTGCGCTGTTGCCGCCCCGATCAGTGCCGCAAGTGCAGTCGCCGTTGCCAAAACGATGTTTTTCATTTGATCCTCCCAAGGACTGCCGTCAGCTTGGAGCGTTACCCCGGCGCGGGTCAAGCAAGGCGTGCGGACGCCAGGGCGCCGAGGTTCAGATTGCCGCGTGAGAGCAGGGTAATATGATGCCGATCCGAGTTGGCATTGCCGGTCTTGGCTCGATTGGCCGGGTGTTGGCGCGGCGGCTCGCGGGCGGGGTGGCGGGGCTTACGTTGTCCGCGGTCGCCGCGCGCGACGGCGCAAAGGCGCAAGCGTGGCTCGTGGCCGAATTCATCAACGTGCCGGTCATAGCGCTCGACGCCATGCCCCAGCACGCCGATATCGTCGTCGAGTGCGCGCCTGGCGACGCGCTCGAATCCATTTGCCGGCCGATGCTGCTGGCGGGCAAGCGCGTGATGGTGCTCAGCGCGGGCGCGCTGTTGGCGCGTCCCGATCTGATTGAATTGGCCAAGGTCAATGGCGGCCAAATTATTGTGCCGACCGGTGCGCTGCTCGGGCTCGATGCCGTGACGGCGGCGGCGGAAGGCGAAATTCATTCGGTGCGCATGGTCACCCGCAAACCGCCGCGCGGTCTCGCCGGAGCCCGCTATCTCGTCGCCAACAACATTTCGGTCGAGGGTCTCGATAGTGCGCTGTGCGTGTTCAAGGGCAGCGCCCGCGAAGCGGCGGCAGGCTTTCCCGAAAACGTCAACGTCGTGGCGGCGCTGGCGCTGGCAGGCATCGGTCCCGACCGCACCATGATTGAAATCTGGGCGGATCCCTCGCTCACGCGCAACTGCCACACCATCGATGTCGACGCGGACTCCGCGAGCTTCACGTTTTCGATCCAGAACGTGCCGTCGGAAAATCCCAAGACCGGGAAGATCACCGCGCTGTCGGCGCTGGCAGCGCTGCGCAAAATCACTTCGCCGGTACGGATTGGTACCTGATTTCGTGTCAGTCTTTGGCGCGTTCGACGTAGGAGCCGTCCGCGGTCATCACCACGATGCGCGTGCCGACCGCGATATGCGGAGGCACCATGGTGCGCAGGCCGTTCGACAGCACCGCGGGCTTGTAGGACGAGGACGCGGTCTGCCCCTTGGTGGTCGGCTCGGTCTCGACGACCTCGAATGCCGCACGCTGCGGCAACTCGATGCCAACGGGATTGCCGTCGTAGACGCTGAGCTTCACCGTCATTTCAGGCTGCAAATAATACTTGCCGTCACCGACAAGGTCCGATTGGAGCGTGACCTGATCGTAGGTTTCGGAATTCATGAAGTGAAAGCCTTCGCCGTCCTCATAAAGGAACTGGAAGTCGCGCTCCTCGACCATCGCCCGCTCGATCTGATCGGTCGTCTTGTAACGCTGCGAGGATTTCACGCCGTCGCTCAGGCGGCGCATATCGACCTGCGTAACCGGCGTGCCCTTGCCCGGATGAATGTTTTCCGCCGTCAGAATGACGTAGAGCTTATCGTCGATTTCAACGATGTTGCCTTTGCGGATCGAGCTTGCGATGACCTTCACCAGAATGGTTTCCTTAAGCTGACAGACTGCCCGACGGGCGCGGCCGGGCAGTGGCCCGAATGATCGGCGGCACCATACTGATCCTGCGTTCAAGCGCCAGCGTTTTCACGACAATTCGGCCAAAAGGAGCCCGATGGTCAGCGCCTCGCCCTGGTGGGACCCCCGCGTGCATGCGGACCGTCGGCCGTTCCTGATGGCCCGCGGGCGGATCGCGACGGCGTTGCAACGATATTTCCATGCGCGCGATTTCGTCATGGTCGACACGGCCGCGCTGCAGCGTTCGCCCGGCAACGAGGCGCACTTGCACGGGTTCGCGACCGAGCTGGTGCAGCCATCCGGCGAGCGGTCGAAGCTCTACCTTCACACCTCGCCGGAATTCGCCTGCAAGAAATTGCTCGCCGCCGGCGAGCGCAGGATTTTCGAGTTTGCGCACGTGTTCCGCAACCGCGAGCGTGGCGCCCTGCACCATCCCGAATTCACGCTGCTTGAATGGTATCGTGCCAATGAATCCTACGACACCGTGGTTGACGACTGTATGGCCATCGTCGCGATTGCCGCAGAAGCCGCGGGCACGCGCCAATTCACATTCCGCGGCCGCGTCGCCGATCCATTCGCGGCGCCCGAACGCATGTCGGTCGCACAGGCGTTTAAGAAACTTGCTTCGGTTGATCTGCTCGCAACGATTTCAATTGACGGCGGCAATCGCGACGCGCTGGCGCGGCAGGCGGTCGAGGCCGGGGTCAAGATTGCGGAGGACGATACCTGGTCGGATATCTTCAGTCGCATTCTGGTTGAGCGCATCGAGCCCAATCTCGGGATCGGCCGCCCGACCGTGCTTGACGAATATCCCACCGTTGAGGCGGCACTGGCGCGGCGCAAGCCCTCCGACCCGCGCGTCGCCGAGCGCTTCGAGCTCTACCTTTGCGGCGTCGAGCTTGCCAACGGGTTTGGCGAGCTGACCGATCCGACCGAGCAGCGTCGCCGGTTCGAAGCCGAAATGGCGGAAAAGCGTCGCGTCTACGGGGAGGACTATCCAGTCGATGAGGACTTTCTCGCCGCGCTCGCCGGCATGCCGCCGGCCAGCGGTTGCGCGCTCGGTTTTGATCGGCTGGTGATGCTGGCCGCGGGCGCGATGCGTATCGAACAGGTCATCTGGACGCCGGTCGTCGATGCCGGCGGTTAGCATTGCACGCGCGAACGGTCTGACTGTAAACGCTGACCTCGTCATCGCCGGGCACTCGGGTCCCGCCTTCGGCGGGCCCAAGTGTAAACTTGTCCCGGCGATCCCGACTAAGAGCCACCGCGCTACCCTAAGCGAGATGGCCGGGACAAGCCCGGCCATGACGAATGAAGTCCGGACGATCACATTCTAAGCGGCCGTATCGCCGAAGTTGACGATATAGGCTTCGCCGCGCTCGAGGAACGCCTTCACGAGGCGCAGCATGCGTTCGGGCTGGTCGACCTCGATCGCGTGGGCGGCATCATAGACATAGGTCAGATGCGATGCCGGCAACTTCTCCTTCAGAACCCGACCGGCCATGGCGGGGATTATCTCATCCTTGGTTGCGAGCACGATGAGCGCCCGCGCCCTGATCGAGGGCAGCCGGGCCAGCAAGTCCTGATCGACGAGAATGCCGCCATGGTAGCGCGCGAATGCCTGCATATTGGCGGCGGCGACTTCGGGCGGCTTGATCAAACCCTTCGCCTTCTCGGGATAGGCATAAAGCCGGCGCCTTGCTTCGGCAGGATCAAGGGGCGGTCCGGCCTGCTGCCCGAAGCGCAGCCCGCCCGGCGCTTCAAGCACGATTTGCTCGACCAGATCGGCATGTTCGGCGGCGAGCCACAGCACGGTCCAGCCGCCGAACGAATGGCCCATCGCATCGCAGGGCGTCTTGATGACCGTCTTCGCAAACTCCGCGTAGAGGTTCGCCAGCCCGCGAATTCCGTTGACCGCCTCGTGCACGGGCGTGCCGTCAAAGCCCGGCGCGATCGGCGCGTAGATTCGGTGCGAAGCCGACAGCCGTTCGAGAAAAGACGAAATCATCGCACCACCGGCAGCGTGCAGGTAAAGCAGCGGCCGACCTTCGCCCAAAACGAAATAGGGCAGCGTCCCAGTGCTCAGCTTCACTTCGGCGCGGATCGTGCTCATGGTGCCTTCGTGTGATCATGCTATTAAACAGCACCCTGCAGCATACAGCCGTCCAGGTGCCAGTGGAAAGCGCACGCTAAAGCCGATCTCCTCTCCGCGAGCAACACCATGGCAAGACATCGACTGAATAAGACTGCGCCGGCCGCACGCGACCGCACCCTGCGCACGGCCTCCGATCTTGCGGCGGCAAATCTGATCCAGGCCAGCCAGCGCTCGGCAATCGAGAGCGTGGCGGCGCGCTACGCGGTGGCGATCAGCCCGGACATCGCGGCATTGATCGAAGAGGGCGATCCAAGCGATCCAATCGGCCGGCAGTTCATTCCCGATCCCGCCGAACTCGTGACCGACAAGGAAGAGCATTCCGATCCGATCGGCGACGATGCTCACAGTCCGGTCGAAGGCCTTGTCCACCGCTATCCCGACCGGGTGTTGCTGAAACCCGTCCACGTCTGTCCGGCGTACTGCCGCTATTGTTTCCGCCGCGAAATGGTCGGCCCGCGCGGCCGCGGCACGCTTGCGCCGGCGGCCATGGCGCGCGCGATCGCCTATATCCGCGCGCATCCCGAAATCTGGGAAGTCATCCTCACCGGCGGCGAGCCGCTGTTATTGTCGCTGCGCCGGCTGCGCGAGGTCATGCGGCAACTCTCGGCGATCGATCACGTGAAGGTCGTGCGCGTGCACACGCGCATGCCGGTTGTCGCGCCCGCGGCAATCACGCCTGCGCTGGTGCGCGCAATCAAGGTCGAGGCCAAGCCGACGTACGTGGTGCTGCATGTCAATCATGCGCGTGAGCTGACGCAAGCCTCACGCGCGGCTTGCGCCCGTATTGTTGACGCGGGCATCCCGATGTTGAGCCAGAGCGTGCTGCTGCACGGCGTCAACGACGATGCCGAAACGCTCGAGGGCTTGATGCGCGCCTTGGTCGAGACCCGCATCAAGCCCTATTACCTCCATCAAGGCGACCTTGCGCCCGGCACCGCGCATCTGCGCACGGGCGTCGACGATGGCCAGGACCTGATGCGCGTTTTGCGCGGGCGGCTTTCGGGCATTGCCCAACCGACTTATGTGCTCGACATTCCTGGCGGGGCGGGCAAGGTGCCGATCGGACCGAATTATCTTCGGCGATTGGAGCTGGCGCCGAACGCGCCGCCGACATATGAGATTGAAGATCCGCGCGGCCGCCGCCACCTGTATCGGCCGAATTTACGCCGTGCATGAGCGGTGAAACCCACGGAACGTTGGCCGGACGCGCAATCCGGGCGCCGCTGCGCCGATGCGGCCGGCTCATGGCCTCGTCGCAACGTTGGACGGCACGATGCGCGGCCGAAATGCGAAGACGTTCGGGTCGTCAATATTGATTTGGGCTTCGACCCAATGATGATTGGGGTCGCCGAAGGTTTCGACGCGCGTGAAATTGACGATGGGGGGCTCGTTCGACCCCAGCGGTCGGCGCATGAACGGCTTGTCGACCCGAAAGTAGTGGCTGTCGCCGTGGATCAGCGCGACGGGCTTTCCGAAAGCGACCGTCTCGCTCGCAATAGCGGCGCGCAATTCCGTGAACCCGCTCGGCTTCTGATCGGGGTTGCCGGGAAACGGCGGAAACTCCGGAAAGATATTGCCTTGCTGTAGAATCATGAGCGCCCGACTGGCGCCGGATTTGGCAATCGCGAAACTTTCGCGCAGCCAGGCAAGATCAGCGCTGAGTCGATCCGCAAATTCCGCGTCAGTGTCGGGGGCGCGGCCGAGGCTGTTGTTGCTGCCGACCGCGTGCAGCGTGATAAAAGTCACTCCGCCCAGCTCCCAGCGCGCGTTTTCGCGATATTTCGCAAATCTTGGATCGGCGCCGGCGTTTTGACGGGTGAGCGGGATGGCGTGCTGACCGAGGCTTTGCGCACCGTCGAAGAACAGGCTTCGCACCTTGGCGAGACGCTCCAGCGGATCGCCGCCGATAATGCCCTGCTGCGCGTGGCAATCGGTCCACTCGTTGTCGCCGGGGGTATAGATCAATGGATGGACGGAGGCGCGAAACTGCGCCAGCCGCCGGTACAATAGCTCGTCCGTGCATGACCCGTTGCGCGGCGAGCCGAGGTCCCCGACATGCACGACAAACGCCAGCGACGCGCGATCCATGTCCGTCAGCACATTCGCAAGCAGCGGCTCGCGCGACGGCGCGTAAGCAAGATCACCGAACAGGCCGATGCTGAACGATGGCGTCGTCGATGGCTGCGCGCGCACCGCGGGTCGCTGCGCGACGATGGCGAACGCTGCAATTCCGAGAATGGCAACTACGATGCGTCGCGTCATCTTGTGCCGCTGATGC